>NZ_JBAHUQ010000001.1:300000-578627 GCF_036689865.1 Magnetococcus sp. PR-3 | reverse complement strand
GCCACTCAATCGAGTGGCTTTTTTGTGCCTGAAAATCCTCATCCTTACCGCACACTCCGTAAGAAAAAAGTCTTAGCCATTACCATGCATGCTCCAATTACAAATCAGCTCTCCAGAGATGCTTTCTGCATAGGCGGCCATCTCTTATCAAAACAGCAGTACGATAAAAAAATTAACTGGGTTCAACCCATAATATTTTTCAGTCCAGACCGAGTCGGTCATACCCATCGCATTAAATAGGTGAGAGCGATCTTTGTGTATGTATCCAACGCAACTCTACATCACCATTCCTGTTTGCCCTCAGCAATCAAAATATCTTTATGGACCAGAAAAAAAACGGGTAATCGCTGTTTTTAGATTTGTTAATGAAGATCGACTTTTTTAGCTTGGGGGTCTTTTTGACACCATACCCACGCTGCTTCAATCAACAGGCTGCATCATCTCTTTTGGCCAACTGAACGCAACCGGCCACGGTCTTTTTTATATCCGCTCTCGCGCACCATTGGAGCCAATCCAGGATATGATACGACTTCCTCACCACGGCGGAACCGTGTTGAATGGAACAACTCAGCGGCAAAAATAGCTGCAGTAACGTCACCAACACCACATGCTATTTTTAGGCGTTTGATGCACTGCTGTTGACCACAAGTAATCGATTGGGCATGGATTTGTGAATCTACTTGAGCCTGTTCAGCTGAGAAAAACGCCAACGCCCGCATGTGACTATTAAGGGTTTGGCGGATCGTTGGTGTTGTCTGGAGCCTGTAAAGTAATGCGATGGACTGTTTTCCCCATCTGTCCAGGTTTTCTGGCTCTGGAATATTATTGATGAGCAGCAGGCTTCGAATACGCTGTTTACTGCGGCGTAGCGAATCTATCAGTTGATGCCGTCGACGCACTAACGAACGGAACGCTTCTTCATGCTCAGAAGGAATAGCAATAGGGCGCAAAAGGCCAGATGCAGCAAACTCGGCTAATTTCCTGCCATCGAGCCGGTCTGTTTTGTTTGTTGGACTGACCGGACGTGGAATACGGCTGGGCGCTGCTACAGTGACCGGTAATCCAGCAGACTGAAGGGCGCGGGCTAAACCATAACCTGTTGGGCCTGCTTCCTGTGCAATCATACCAATAGTCACAGGTAAAGATTGAATCATTTTGACGTTCCTAGGGGCACAAACTTGATAAAGCAGAGCTTGCTGCGCATCTGAAAGCCTATCCAGATGCTTTGCAAAGAGAGCGAGCAGCCCATTTTGGCGTTCATAAAGCCACGATCAGCGCAGCGCTAAAAAAGATGGGCATCCGTAATAAATAACGATGCGCTACGCGGAACGTAATCACAAAAAAAAGAGTAGGATTTCTGGCTGAGTTACGTCGGTACTGGATGATGTGTGGCTATGAAAATCTTGGGAGATTTGATCCTGCCGGAATCCATCCAGTGGATTGGTAATTCCCTGAAAATTGAGGGGACTTACTAAGTAGAATTTTCTCGTCCTGTTTTTTGAGGAGGTTCTCGATGAAAAAGTCTCGCTACAGCGACAGTCAGATTATAAGCATGCTCAAGCAGGCAGAATTCGGTTCTCCAGTACCAGAGCTGTGCCGTGAACACGGTATGAGTAGCGCGACCTTGTACAAGTGGCATGCCAAGTATGGTGGTATGAATGTATTGATGGGGCAACACTTGTCTAAATGGTTTTTACGCAGAAACTGAGAATGCCAGATCGTACTGCTCAGGGGCGTAGCCAATGGTTAAATGCATTCTCTGGCGGTTGTTGAACACCTCAATGTATTCAAAGATGCTCTGTTTGGCCCCCATGCGAGAATGGAAAACCAAGCCTCCGGTTAACTTCAGTTTTCAATGTGCCGAAAAAGCTCTCTGCTGGCGCATTTTCTCAGCACTCTCCAAGATGCTCATGCTTTGGAGGGATCCCCTCTCCTTGAGCAAGCCGCTTAAGAGGTTGGATGCATATTGACTTCCTCTATCGCTAGGGACCATCAAGCCAACTGGTGGCCTGTGCTTAAAGTAGCCCATTCTTAATTAAAGCATCCGTTACCAGCAATGCCTCATAGGGTCAGCCATGGTCCATTCAGCAAGACTGCGTGAAAAAATCTCTATCCATCCCGCCAGATAGAGCCAAGCTTCCTTGGTTGAGATGTAGGGGATATCGCCCACATATGCCTAATCTGGTCGCTCAGTGGTCAATTCACGGTTCAAGTGGTTCGGGGCCACTGCTAAAGAGTGATTGAAGTCTGTAGTCATGACCTTGACGTGACGTTGGGCTTTGCGCTCCAGACCAAACTTGCGTTTGATCCTTGCAACTCGCCTTCTGCTGACGCGAACACCATATTCAACCAAACATCGGTATATACGGCTGGATCCATGGCTCGCTCGGCTTCCATGAAAGATCTCAACGATCCACTCTCCTAAAAGCCTGTTTTCTCTGCCCTGGTTGATTTTCGTCGGTTAAACCAGCCGTAAAAACTCTCTTGGAGAGATCCAATACGCGGCAAAGGCTTTCTATAGAATGATAAACCCTTTGCCTATGGATAAAGGCGTACTTCTACCACCTGTCTTTAGCAAAGTATGCGGTGGCTGCGGTGGCTTTTTTAAGGTGGCTTGCTTTAACTTTTAACGGAGTCAAAATTTTGCGTAGCTGTTTGTTTTCTTTTTGAAGATTGATCGTTTCAGAAGACTATTTACCCGCTTTCTTGGCCTGCGCTTGTGCCCGTCAGCTATAGAGGATCTTTGGGCTGACATCCAGCTACTCAGCGATTTCAGGCACTGGTTGATCCGTGCTGTTTATCAGCTCAACGGCTCGATCTTTGAATTCTTGGTATACCGTTGCAATGGTCGTTTGTTTATTAAGACACCTCCTCTATGCGGGCATCCTGTTCTCCCTCAGAAAGGGTGTCCAGAAAGGTGTACCCACCTCAACAGAGTGGCATGATTTGGAAGGCGCGTTAAGCCTTGTTTATCGTTAGTAAGTATGAGTTGTTTGTAAATGAAATTATATGGTTGCGTGACAATATGAGCCTCTTTAATTAAGACCCTATCTTCTTTTTGTCCTTATGCTGGATAGCAATCACTGATGGGCGAGGGGGTAAGGCTTCTTCAAAATCTGGCCAGCGGGTGAGGGGGTTCTCATAGGTCGCTCCCCGTTTTTCACCAGGATGCTGGATGGAGACAAACAGTGTGGTGTCATCGGGGGTAAAGGCTGGGCCACACAGCTCCGCACCCACTGGACAGCCCAAAAAACGTTTGGTTAAGGCACGACCAGGGCCTTCCAAATCACAGGCGTAAAGTCCATCGGCATGTTTTCTTCTGTGTTGCTGGCTGCCTTGATCCGTGGCAATCCATAAACGGCCTTCGCCATCAAAAGCAAAATTATCTGGGGCAGCAAGCCAGTTGCCAAATTTTTCCGTATAGGCGTTGTACTGGCTTTTGGCTTTTTTATTAAAGGGGCCGCCCATTAGAAGGATATTCCATTGGAAATGATCCGAACCATGATCTGGCTGACCATTTTGGTCGGGTGGTGTGAGTTCCAAGATATGCCCATAGTAATTTGGGCCCCTAGGGTTTGCACCATCAGCTTTTTTCTTGCGTCGGTGGGTGTTATTGGTTAGGGCAACGTACACTTTGCCGCTCTTGGGGTGCGGCTGAACATCCTCAGGGCGGTCCATGGGGGTGGCACCAACCTGACGTGCTGCTTTGCGGGTGCGTATCAAAACATCAGCCTGGGTCTTAAAACCATTTTCCGGTGTTAAACCAAGATCACCCTGAATAAGAGGTAGCCAAGTCAAGCTGCCATCTTCTTCAAATTTGGCAACTGAGAGGATACCGTGATCCAGTAAAGCTTTGTTGGCGCTTCGGTCCTGGGGGTTCCAAGCATCTCGTGTCACAAAACGGTAGAGAAACTCATGACGACTGTCATCTCCGCTGTAGATGGCAAGGCGGCCATCGGGCAACGTTGCGCAGGTGGCTGCTTCATGTTTGAAGCGGCCTAAAGCCGTACGTTTAATGGGGGGAGCATCGGGATTATAGGGGTCTACCTCTACCACCCAGCCGAAGCGGTTGGACTCATTGGGCGTGCGGTTAATATTAAAGCGGGGGTCCACCATGTACCAGCGGTTGCCATATCCACTGCGTATGCCCATTTCTAGGTATCGGCTGGGATCTTCTGTTTTCTCAGGTTCGCCAGAAAAGTTATAATTAAAATTCTCTTCGCCAAGGAGCAGGGTTCCCCACGGGGTAACACCACCTGAGCAGTTGCTCATGGTGCCTATGCACAATTTTCCTGTGGGATCTTGTGCTGTTTTCATCTGTTCATCGCCTGCCGCTGGCCCGCTTATCTCAATGGCTGTTTGTAGGGTGGAGATGCGACGGTTATAACGGCTATCGCGTAAAACCTCCCAAGAGGAGCCGGGTTGCTCCCGGCGAATCTCTACGATGGAGTGGCCTTGAGCTGCCATCTCAACCCCCACCAATCGTGCCAGAACTTTAGGGTCCCGGTTATGTCGCTGATGAAGCGGGAACATTGCAGGGGTAGAGGTATATTCATGGTTTACACAGAGCAGGCCATGGTTGGCGTTATCACTTCCTAACGGAAGAGGCATGAATTCTACAAAATCATTATTGTACCCAAACTGGGTTAACTGAGCTTCTGGTGTTTGGTTGGTTGGATCAAATACAGGGCTGTGAGGGAATAGGGGATCCCCCCATTTCAACAAAGGTTGAACGGTGTAACCATCGGCAATTTGAACGCCCTGTGTGACCTCGTCACCAATACGGGTAAAAGAAAAGGATGTGGGGTCTGAAAGCTCTGTGGTATCCCGTGCTTCCCCTTGGCTCCAGGCCAGACCTGGTAGTCCGCTCATGGCTATAATGCTACCACCTGCAACACTACCCTTAAGCAGGTCTCGTCGGCTTAAACGGCTTTGGATAATCTGGTTTAAAGGCGTGCTAGGGGGCATGATTGGGCTCGCATAAATAGGGGTTGGTCTGTCCTGTTTTTTCCAGAATGACCTTGGTTGGGGCCGTTCTGTCGTCACACATATGTGTTGAGGGGGCTGGTCATGCTGTTACCTTTAAGCCTCAGTTTATTATGCTGATCCTATCATTTTGTGGGGGTAAGGTATTGATAGACAATGCTTTGGTGTGGTGTTTCTGACGCTAAATAACCCACCTAAGATATAGGTTCCTTTTTTTTGGTAACTGCTGTGGGGAGCCTGCCAATATTAGGTGAACATGCAAAGCATTGATTAAATGCAAAAGTATAGATTCATTTTGTAAAAACATTGAAGTGAAAAATGTACATAGAGTATGAAAAATGCAGAAAGATACATGTAAATATATAAAAGATTTGAAATAAAACAGTGTCTTTCCACCTGTTTTCTTAGGGGAAAGGGCTTGTGGGTTTAATCGCCTATAAAAATGGCTTATCCCTCTGTAGCCTAAGATTTTTTTGGTTAGGTGATCGATTTTTTTGATGAAGAATCTCATTTAATTACAGATTTTTGATGTCGTGTCTCAAGAATTGCATAAAAATTTAAAGTGTCTGTGGGCGGGTAAAAACAAACTTATCAGTTGGTTAGGCTTGTTGTGTTAGGTTTTTGTTTGTTTTTGATGTTGTCTGCGTCAGTTTTGCAGTACATACTCTATTAGTTAACACTCTGTTCTAAAAGCTGCATTTGTGTCAGGTCTGACCAAGCTTGATTAAGAGTGGAGTTGAAGTTTTGTTCCCCTGGAGACGTCATGTCCAAACACTATCGCACCAAACCGCTTCGCAACCGTGCCGTTGCATTAGAGCCTCGTACCCTGTTTGACGGTGCAGCCATGCTGGATGTCATGGTTACTTTGGACAGTGCCGCAGATGTTGCTGACGAGGCTGCCCAGGAGCCTGCCATTTCAGAATCTGACCGTGACGCATTGACCCTGGTGGGGTTGGATCCAGAGAACCAAACCTTACTGGATGCTGGCAAAAAAGCGACTGAATCGGTCGAGGCCTTTGTTCTTAATGCCTCCCAAGAGCAGCTCTTTGCGCTTTTCAATGGTGGCAAGGATCAACCCGATGATGTGTGGCAGGCCAATCTACAGCAGATTCAAGATGAGATCCGTTCCGGTACTTTTCAGTTGCAAGTCGCCACGATGGAGAGTGTCAGTCACAGTACCGCTGTTGCTGCGTTTGCCGCCGAAGGGTTGAATGGTGAGCCGACCATATTGCTACATCAAGGTTGGGTCAATTTGTTGGGTGAGTCGGAGATGACAGCTTTCCTGGCTGAAGAGATCGGCCATGCGTTGGATCATCGTCTCAATAATGGGGTCGATACCGCAGGGGATGAAGGGGCTCTTTTTGCTGCCCAGATACTGGGTGATACGCTGGACAGTGCTGCCATGACCGACTTGGCGTTGGAAAAGGATCACGGTCAGGTGGTGGTTGATGGGCGAAGCGTAGATGTGGAGTTTGCCTCCTATCAATTCTCTGCCGCCTATGCCATGTATCCCACGGATTCTCGCCACTTGGCGGAAAAAGAGCAGGAGACCGATCGTTTTATCGGCACCAAGCTGGGTGCGACCACCATCAACGATGGCAGTTCTCAGGGCAGTTTTTCCGGGAATGATGTGGTGGTGCAGTTAGATGTGGATGGCAACACCTACTATGGTTGGATTAGTCGCCCGATTAAATCTAAGGGAGATGTGAAGGGTTTCTACTTCTGGTATGACACCGATTGGACCTCCTTTAGTGATGCGGTTAACGATGGCAACCAGGACGGTGACCGTGATGCCAGTGATAACCGTGCCATTTTACTGGTTGTAGATGACAGCTATTTTCAGGGTGTTATCAGCGGTGGGCAAGAGACAACTGCCGATGGCACCACAGTCATTTTGCAGACCAATGCTTCCGGTGCGGTCTATGCAGGCTATGCACCTGCGGCAGGGGCCTCCGTTTATGAAGTGGGCAGCTCATCAGACCGGGTAGATAGTGCCCTGAACTCTATTTTACCCACCAATGCTGCCCCCACGGCCGTGAATGACAGTGTCACCACAAACGCGACCGGCACAGCGGCTGGTAATCTAATCTCTGGTACGATCAGCACCGGTACTGGTACTGGTGGTACCGATTCTGATGGGGATGGCGACAGCCTGAGGGTGGTGAACTATACCCTTGAAGGCACCACCTACATGATGCCTTTGAGCGGCTCCCAATCCGCCACGGTTTCTGGGGTTGGGACCTTTACCATCTCTAGTGATGGTTCCTATACCTTTACGACCTCCAACGGTTATACCGGCTCTGTGCCTGCCTTGACCTATGTTATCGGCGATGATCGTGGAGGTGTGGCCAGTGCCAACCTGACTGTGACAGCCTCTGCCGGTGATACCACGGCACCTACCGTTGCCATCACCACCGATGATAGTAGCCTCAATGTGGGGGATACCGCGACGCTCACGTTTACCCTCTCTGAGGCTTCAACCGACTTTACCCAGAGCGATGTGACGGTGACGGGGGGAACGCTCTCCCATTGGACAGCCGTTAGCAGTACCGTCTATACCGCCACCTTCACCCCCGCATCGGGCAGCACCACAGATGGTGTGGTGCATGTGGCCAGTAGTAAGTTTGCCGACAGTGCAGGCAACCAGAACGCGGATGGGGCCGATGCGGATAATACCGTGACCATGAGCGTGGATACGGTACGTCCCGTTATCGCAATCACCAGTGATGCCACTACGTTAAAAGCGGGTGAAACCGCCACCATGACCTTTACCCTCTCTGAGGCTTCCAGCGACTTTATTGAAAGTGATGTGACGGTAACGGGTGGCACGCTTTCCAACTGGACGGCGGTGAGTAGTACGGTCTATACCGCCACCTTTACCCCATCCACCGATAGCACGACCAGTGGTGTGGTGCGGGTGGATAGCAGCAAATTTTCCGATGCTTCGGGGAACCAGAATGCCGATGGTGCGGATGCCAATAATCAGGTCACCATGGGTGTGGATACGCTGTTGCCGACCATCGCCATTGCTACCGATGATGCCGCTTTAAATGTGGGGGATACCGCTACGGTAACCTTTACCCTTTCTGAGGCCTCCAGCGACTTTGCTGAAAGTGATGTCACCATCACCGGTGGTGCGTTGTCCAACTGGACAGCTGTAAGCAGTACCGTCTACACCGCCACCTTCACGCCGACCGATGGCAGTACTGCCGATGGTGTGGTGCATGTAGCAAGCAGCACGTTCTCCGACAGTGCTGGCAATCAGAATGCCGATGGATCTGAGGCCAACAATACCGCAACCATGACGGTGGATACGGTGCGGCCAACGGTTGCCATTACGACCGACGATAGCGCGCTTAATGTTGGGGATACGGCGACGGTAACCTTTACACTCTCTGAAGCCTCGACGGATTTTGTACAGAGCGATGTGACGGTCACCGGGGGGGCTCTTTCCAACTGGGCGGCCGTAAGCAGTAGCGTCTATACCGCCACCTTTACCCCCTCCAGTGGCAGTACCACCGATGGTGTGGTGCATGTGGCCAGTAGTAAATTTTCTGATGCCGCAGGCAATCAGAATACGGATGGTAGTGATGCGGATAATACGGTAACCATGACCGTAGATACCATTCCCCCAACCATTGCTATCACAACCGATGATGGGATGTTGAACTCAGGGGATACGGCGACGGTAACCTTTACACTGTCTGAAGCCTCCACGGATTTTGTGCAGAGTGATACCACGGTGACCGGGGGGGCGCTCTCCAACTGGACAGCGGTGAGCAGTACGGTCTATACCGCGACCTTCACCCCCACGGACGGCAGCACTACCGATGGTGTGGTGCATGTGGCCAGTAGTAAATTCTCTGACAGTGCCGGCAACCAGAACGCGGATGGTAGTGATGCCGATAATACGGTGACCATGAGTGTCGATACCGTGCTGCCAACGGTTGCCATTACCACCGATGATAGCGCGTTAAACTCCGGGGATAGTGCGACGGTTACCTTTACTCTCTCCGAGGCCTCCACCGACTTTGTTCAGAGCGATGCAACGGTGACTGGCGGTACGCTCTCTAACTGGACCGCCGTAAGTAGCAGTGTTTATACCGCCACCTTTACCCCCTCCAGTGGCAGTACCACCGATGGTGTGGTGCATGTGGCCAGTAGTAAATTTTCTGATGCCGCAGGCAATCAGAATGCGGATGGTAGTGATGCAGACAATACAGTAACCATGACGGTAGATACCGTTCTACCCACCATTGCCATCACCACCGATGATACGGCCTTGAATGCAGGGGATACGGCCGTCGTAACCTTTACTCTCTCTGAAGCCTCCAGTGATTTTGTTCAGAGTGACGTCACGGTAACGGGTGGGGCGCTCTCCGGTTGGACAGCCACCAGCAGTACCGTTTACACGGCCACCTTTACGCCCACCGACAGCAGTACCACAGATGGTGTGGTGCGGGTAGACAGCAGCAAGTTTGCCGATAGTGCCGGTAACCAGAATGCCGATGGGGCTGATGCCGATAACCAGGTGACCATGACGGTGGATACGGTGTTGCCCACCATTGCCGTTACCACCAATGACTCCACGCTGACCTATGGTGAAACCGCAACCCTGACCTTTGCTCTGTCGGAATCCTCCACAGATTTTGTGGCTAGTGATATTACGGTAACCGGTGGCACGTTAAGTAACTTTACAGGCAGCGGTAGTTCCTATACGGCCACCTTTACCCCCACCGATAACAGCACGACAGATGGGGTGGTGCGGGTCGACAGCAGCAAGTTTTCCGACGCTGCGGGCAACCAGAATGCCGACGGTACCGATGCCAATAATCAGGTGACCATGACGGTGGATACGGCGCTACCTACCATCGCTATTACCACCAGTGATGCCAACCTGACCACCGGTGAGACCGCCACCCTGACCTTTACGCTTTCGGAGTCCTCCAGTGACTTTGCCGAGAGTGATGTGACGGTGACAGGGGGAACTCTGAGTAACTTCTCCGGTAGTGGTACCGCCTACACCGCAACCTTTACACCCACAGCAAGCAGTACCACCGATGGGGTGGTGCATGTGGCCAGCAGTAAGTTTACTGATGGGGCAGGCAACCAAAATGCGGATGGTAGTGATGCCGATAACACGGTGACCATGGGTGTGAATACCTCGGTATTCCCGGCCATTGCCATCACCACCAGTGATGCCAACCTAAAGTCGGGTGAGACCGCTGCCATCACGTTTAATCTAACCGAAAGCTCCACAGACTTTGTCGAGTCCGACATTTCCGTGACCGGGGGGGCGTTGAGCAACTTCAGCGGCAGTGGTACGGCCTACACGGCTACCTTTACCCCGGATGGCTCGGCCACCGGTACGGTGCATGTGGCCAGTTCTACTTTCTCCAACAGCCTGTCGGTGCAGAACCAGGATGGTGCGGATGCCAACAACACCGTGACCATGAATGTAGATACCACACTGCCCACCATTGCCATTACCACTGATGATACCGCTTTGAATGTGGGCGATTCGGCCACCGTAACTTTCACCCTCTCCGAGGACTCCAGTGATTTTGCCCAGAGTGATGTCACCATCACAGGAGGGGCGCTCTCCAACTGGACAGCCGTGAGCAATAGCGTCTACACCGCCACCTTCACCCCCACCAGTGATAGCACCACCAATGGCGTGGTGCATGTGGCGAGCAGCACCTTTTCCGATGCGGCAGGCAATCAGAATGCCGATGAATCTGATGCGGATAATACTGTGACCATGACCGTGGATACGGTACGTCCCACCATTGCCATTGCCAGCGATGATAGTGCGCTCATTGCAGGAGAGACCGCGACCCTGACCTTTACGCTGTCAGAATCCTCCAGTGATTTTGCCGAAAGTGATGTGACGGTGACCGGGGGGAGCTTAAGTAACTTTAGTGGCAGCGGAACCAGCTATACCGCCACCTTCACGCCTACGACCTCCAGTACCACCGATGGGGTGGTGCGGGTGGATAGCAGCAAGTTTGCCGACAGCGCAGGCAACCAAAATGCTGATGGGGATGACGCCAACAATCAGGTCACCATGACGGTGGACACCATTGTACCCACCATCGCCATCACCACCGATGATACGGCGTTGACCGTGGGGGAGACAGCGACGGTAACCTTTACCCTCTCCGAAGCCTCCAGTAATTTTGTCGAGAGTGATGTCACGGTAACTGGTGGTACTCTGGCCAACTGGACGGCGCTAAGTAGCACCGTCTACACCGCGACCTTTACCCCCAGCAGCGACAGTACCACAGATGGTGTGGTACATGTGGCCAGCAGTAAATTTTCCGACAGTGCGGGTAATCAAAATGCAGATGGTACGGATGCCGACAACACGGTCACCATGACGGTAGATACGGTACGCCCCACCATTGCCATTACCACCGATGATAGCGCACTTATTCATGGTGAAACCGCCACGTTAACCTTTACCCTCTCTGAAGCGGCAACAGATTTTGTGCAGAGTGATGTAACGGTGACGGGTGGCGCTCTGTCGAACTGGACTGGGGTGAGCAGTACGGTCTATACCGCCACCTTTACCCCCACCAGTGGCAGTACCACCGATGGTGTGGTACATGTGGCCAGCAGTAAGTTTTCCGATGCCTCTGGTAACCAGAATGATGATGGGGCGGATGCAAATAATACGGTTACCATGACGGTGGATACCATTTTACCTACCATTGCGATTAGTACCGATGATACGGCGTTAAATGTGGGTGATACGGCTACGCTGACGTTCACCCTTTCCGAAACTTCCACCGATTTTGTGCAGGGTGATATCACCGTAACTGGGGGTGCTCTGAGTAACTTTAGTGGCAGTGGAACCAGCTATACCGCGACCTTCACCCCAACGGATGCCAGTACCACCAATGGTGTGGTGCGGGTAGATAGCGCCAAGTTCTCTGATGCCGCTGGTAACTCGAATGCTGATGGAGCCGATGCCAATAATGAAGTGACCATGACGGTGGATACGGTACGCCCCACCATTGCTATTACCACCGATGATGCCACGCTCAATGTGGGCGACAGTGCTACGGTCACCTTTACACTCTCTGAGAATGCCAGTGATTTTACCCAGGAGGATGTGGTGGTCACGGGGGGGACACTCTCCAACTGGAGTGCCGTGAGCAACAGTGTTTATACCGCCACCTTCACCCCTTCTAGCGGCAGTACCACAGATGGGGTGGTCTATGTGGCCAGTAGTAAGTTTTCTGATGGTGCGGGCAATCAAAATGCAGATGGCTCCGATGCCGATAATACGGTAACCATGACGGTGGATACCATTCTGCCCACCATCGCCATCACCACCGATGATGCGGCACTGAATTTTGGGGATACCGCCACGGTTACTTTCACCCTCTCCGAAGCCTCTACCGATTTTGTCGAGGCCGATGTGACGGTGACCGGTGGCGCGCTCTCCAACTGGACCGCGGTGAGTAGTAGTGTCTATACCGCCACCTTTACCCCCACCGCTTCCAGCACCACCGATGGTGTGGTGCGGGTGGACAGCGCCAAGTTTTCCGATGGTGTGGGGAACCAGAATGCCGATGGGGCCGATACCAATAATCAGGTCACCATGACCGTGGATACCATTCTGCCTACCATTGCCATTACCACGGATGATGCCTCGTTAACCACGGGTGAAACCGCCACGGTGACCTTTACCCTTTCTGAAGCGGCCAGCGATTTTGTTGAAGGCGATGTCACCATCACCGGAGGTAGCCTCTCAAACTGGTCTGCTGTGAGTGATACGGTCTATACCGCCACCTTCACCCCCACCACAGGTAGTACCACCGATGGGGTGGTACATGTGGCCAGCAGTAAGTTTACCGATGCCACGGGTAATGCCAATGCTGATGGCGCAGACGCTGATAATACCGTGACCATGTCGGTAGATACGCGGACCCTGGAGATCACCACCCATGGTCCGGTTAATGAAGCCTCTCAATACGCCATGTTCACCATTACAGCGGTTGAAGGGTATGCTTTAGATTTGACCCTACAGAATAGCAGTTCAGGTACCCAGGCCACGTGGTCCGGGTTTACCGGTATGGAGTTCTCGACGGATGGTGGCACCTCCTGGACGACCTATTCGGCCAACGCCAAGCCTTCGGTACCTGCATCTGGGACGGTCAATGTGCGTGTGGATATCAGCAGTGAGGCGGATACCACCTATGAGGGCAGTGAAAATTTTGCTCTACAGGCAGCTTACAGCACCAATACCACCATCAATGATGATATCTCCAACAGCATTATCGATGATGGTACAGGGACCATCTATGATGGCTCTATGAGTTCCGGTACGCCGGGCAGCAGCACCAGCAATCTGGATGATGACCGTCCTAGCTTTGCCATTGATGACATCACCCGTAACGAGGGTGCTGGCAGTATCACCTTTACCGTAACCAAGAGCGGTAACACCAATCTAGCTTCCACGGTTCAATACTCCACGGCAGATGGTACGGCGGATGCGGGTAGCACCACCGCCAATGACTATTCCGCCGTCAGTGGTACCTTGAACTTTGCTGCAGGTGATACGACTAAGACCATTACGACCAATATCTGGAATGATGCCCGTTACGAAGTGAGTGAGCAGTTCAATGTCAATCTGTTCAATGCCTCGGGCGCGACCATCTCCGACGCCCAGGGGATTGGCGAAATTCGTGATGATGGTACCGGCAGTGGTGGCACCAATGATGACAGCACCACCGTGGGTGTGCGCTCCTTTACGCCAGTGAACGAAGCCGCCGATTGGGCCATGTTTGTGGTGGAGGGAACCAGTGGTCAGCAGTTGGATCTGACGGTAGCCGATGGTACCACGACCCTGGATCTGACCAATCTGACCGTACAGTTCTCCTATGATGGTTCTACTTGGCAGACCTACGGCAGCAGTAACAAACCCACCATCCCTTCCAATACGGCACCGGTCTATGTGCGGGTGGATATCACCAGTGAGCAGGATACCCCCTTTGAAGATGCAGAATCCTTCACCCTAACGGCCACCGATGTCAACAATGCAGGCACCACAGATACGGCCAAGACCATTATTGTGGATGATGGCAGTGGCGTCATTTATGGTCCTAATTTCACCAGCGGTGTACCCGGGGAGACCACAACAGGTCTGGATGATGATCGAGGGTTGACCGTCTCTGGATATGGTCCGGTGAGTGAAGGTTCCACCTATGCCATGTTTACGGTGGATGCCTTGCCGGGGTTTGAAGTCGACCTGGCCATCAGCAATGGGACGACAGCACTTAGCAGTAGTGCATTGATTGAATACTCTACCGACGGGGTGACCTGGGAGAGTTACGATGCCCAGCACAAGCCCAAAATTGATGGCAGTGGGACCGCTACCCAGACCTTTTACGCACGGGTAACCATTACCAGTGAGCAGGATAATGTGTTCGAGAAATCGGAAAACTTCTCGCTGGTCGCCAATTACAGCAACAACACCACCAAACAGGCCTCCGCTCAGACCTCGATTGTGGATGAGTACAACGGCACCATTTATGGGCCTAACTTTGCCAGCGGTACACCGGCAACCTCCACGACCAATCTGGATGATGACCGTCCGGTGAGTGTGACCCCCTTTGGACCCATTAACGAAAACTCTACCTACGGTATGTTTACGGTAACCGCTCTCTCTGGTTATGGGCTGGATCTTTCTGTTGTGGATGGCACCACAACCCTGGATCCAAAGGCGCAGGTTGATTTTTCCTACAGTGGTTCCAGCTGGACCATTTACAGTGCCAACAGCAAGCCCACCGTACCAACTGGTGGTCAGTTCAATGTTCGGGTCGATATTTCCAGTGAGGATGACGATCTTTACGAGATCTCTGAAAATTTCTCCCTACAGGCGGCTTACAGCGACCACACCAGTAACAATGCCCTTGGTCAGAGTTCTATTGTTGATGATGCAACAGGTTTAATCTACGGCCCTAATATGCCAGGGGGAAAACCAGAGACCAAAGATCGTGGTTTGGATGATGACCGACCCGGTCGTTCCGACACCTCTGCGGGTGCACCACTACCTCCTCCAGAACCAGACTTAGGGCAGAGAGCCGGTCCCTCTGAAGCGGCCTTTGTTTTGGATGCCGTGGCCGAAGCCCGTGAGGAGCTGAATGCTGCCCAGCTTGCGGACTCCATTGCCGCCGAGGCTCAAGCCGTAATCAATCGTTTGAGTGGCGATTTGGCCCTACATGTCTTGCCCACAGTGGAGGCCTCACGTCAGGATACGATAGCGACCTTCCAGCGTATTATGGGGGATGGTAGTAACGGGTTTGTGGAGTCCAATGTGGACAGCTCCACAATCTTTAATGCGCAGAGTGTTGTCCCCGCAGCTGCACCAGCGGCAGCTACTTTGGGGGGAGCACCCATAGCCGGTGCCGCGCCCTTTGGCGCCGGGGCTGAAGGTGGCATCGAAGGGGCTGAGCCCCAAGCTCCTGAGGCGTTCTTTGGTGAAGAAATTGAGCTGGAAGAGGGAGGGGCGGCAGGAGAGCAGGCGCCAGCGTTCCCTGAGGTAGGTGAGGATGGGCAGCAGGCCGCTATTTTGAATTTCCAAGGTTTTGGTGAGCAGTTGATGCAAGCAGGGCGCACAGAGCGTGTTTCTGAACAGGCCCAGGATGTGGCATCCTTACTGGCGGCCATTGAGCCACAACCCAATGACAACATGACAGAACAATCGATCTAGGATAAGAGAAGTCACATGCCAAATAAGTTAAAGAACAATACAAAGCAATGGCTTAACCTTGCTGTCGTGTCGATGTTAGGTATTGTGGTCGCTGGCTGTGTTATCACGCCTGATCCGGTTACTTCCCGGGATGTGCGTAGTCGGGTGCAGGCAGACCAGTTTAAGATTTATGCAGCCCAGGATCCGGTTTTTGCGCCGATTACCTTTAATGAGGCGTTGGCGCGATCACTTAAATACAACCTGGATTTGCGTTTGAAGTTGATGGAGAAGGCCCATAACCGGGGCCTCTCTGAGGTCGCCAACTTTGAAATGTTGCCGGATCTTATGACCTCTGCGGGTTATACCCATCGCAACAATGTCAGCGGTTCCTACTCTTATGATATCGACTCCGCAACCGGTGTGGCGACAGATCCTGCAACGCCCTCCTATACCGGTAGTGAGCCGGGGGATAACCGCAATATGACAGCGGAGTTCACCTGGAGCGCCCTGGATTTTGGTATTGGTTATTACAGCTCCAAGCAGGCAGCCAATGAGGTTTTGATTGCCGAAGAGCGGCGTCGGCGGGTGGTGCAGAACATTCTCTCTGATGTGCGTTCTGCCTACTGGCGGGCTGTAGGGGCGCAACGCTTGGCACGGCAGGCGGATCAACTAACCGTTCAGGTACGTGCCGCCCTAGAGCGTTCTCGCACGGCTGAAGCTCAGGGCTTGATTCCCCCCAAAGAGGCACTCAGCTATCAGCGTATGTTGTTGGATGCCGTTAACCTGTTGGCCAGTCGCCGTACCGAGTTGGATCTGGCCAAACGGGAGTTGGCGGCTTTGATGAACATCACACCGGGTACCGACTTCTCGGTCGATGAGGTTGATGAGCCCGAACTGAAGCCCGCCCCCTTGAACGTCGCAGAGCTTGAAGAGATGGCGTTGCGTTACCGCCCTGAGCTACGTCAGGAAGATTATAAAGTACGTATTACCGCCGCCGAGGCCCGTAAACAGATCCTCTCCCTGCTACCCAACCCCAGTTTGTTATTTGGGCTTGAGTATGACTCCAACAAATATCTCTTCAATGACAACTGGCTGACGGCCGGAGCGAAGGTGAATTGGAATTTATTCAAGGCCTTTAGCTATAAGAGCATGCAGGATACCCAGCAGCGTCAGGTGGAGGTAGATAATGTGCGTCGTATGGCACTCTCCATGGCGGTTTTGACTCAGGTTCGTGTTGCGGTAGAGCGCTACAAGCTGACCTTGCAGGAGTTGGATGTTGCCAATGAATCCTTCCTGGTGGATCAGCGCATGTCGGCCTTTGCCCATGCAGCCCGTGGTTCGCAGATGAATGCAAAGTTGGAGGCTATTCGTGCCAAAACCCGTGCCTTGAACTCAGAATTTAAGCGTTACTCGGCCTATGCCGCGGCCCAGTCGGCTTTTGGGCGTATCTTCAATTCGGTTGGGTTTGAGGTGATTCCCCCCAAGTTGGATAAAAAACTCACTCTCGAAGATTTAGGTGCAGTCATTGTTCAGCACATCAACCGGGTTGAGAAAAATAACTTTGCTCACGCTTCGGTCTTGCCCGCTAAATTGCCCACTTTCAGTGTGCATATTGAGGGGGTGGATGCACCACTTAATGGGCAGATTATGGACAGTGTGCAGTCCATTTTTGATCGCAACCGTATGCCTTCCAAGGCCGATGCTAAGCATCAATTGCGGATGACGATGAACCTGGACGGTATTCAAAAAGGGGTGAGGCCCGCCAGTTGGTTGCTGTCGGTCTACAATGATAAGGGGGAAAAAGTAGGGGAAAAACGTTATGCCAGTACCCTTACGGCCAACCCTTCCAACCGTACGCTTTTAACCTTTGCCGAATCAGCTATCATCGCCAATGTAGGGATGGTGCGTGGATTGTTGCAGACCCATGCTGGGGAGTAATCCGCGATGAGGATCTGTAAATGGCTGTCTAGCCAAGGTGGTGTTGGCCTGCTCTTCTTCACTCTGCTTGGGGTGGGGCCGGTATGGGCTAACCCCGGAGGTATTGCCACCTCTACCCTGACCATGCAGGGGCAGGGGATTCGTGTGTTGTTGTCAGCCGGGGTTGAAACTACCCTGGTCAGCGCCCTGAATGGTCGCGTTAAAAAGTCCCCCATGACACTGGGGCGTGCTTTTAAAAGCGGACAAATTCTCATGACATTTGTCTGTGCCGAGCAGGATGCCCAGGTGAAAATGGGTGAGGCAGAGTGGGCGGCGGCACAAATTGGTCATGAGAATAAATTGAAACTACAGGCGCTCTCCCAGGCTGGGCATATTGAAGTGGCCCTGGCAGCCAATGAAGTGTCGAGAACCGAAGCTCAGTTGGCGCTGTATAAGGCGCAACAGCGGCACTGTACCATCTACGCACCCTTTGATGGACGGGTTGCTAAAATTGTGGCCAAACCCTTTCAAGGGGTCAGCCAAGGACAACCGGTACTGGAAATTCTCAGTGCTGGACCGTTAAAGGTACGCATGAATGCCCCTGCCAAGTGGCTGTCATGGTTAAAAAAGGGTAACACGTTCAATCTTGAGATTGATGAGACAGGTAAACGTTACCAAGCCAAGGTGCAGGCCATGAATTCACGGGTGGATTCTGTCAGCCATACCGTGGAGTTAGAGGCATCTATTGTCTCTCATGCTCCGGAGTTGCTACCAGGTATGAGTGGTATCGCCTCCTTCCGCATACCGCACTAAGATTGTGAGTGACACCTCGGTATCCTTATTGATCTCGTTGCAGCAGCGGCTGTTGCGTGCTCAGAACATGGCAGAGTTAAGCTTTATCGTGGCCAATGATACTTGGCAGCTCATCAAGTATCAGCAGGGGTGTGTCTATTTCAACAACACCCTGGGGCAGTTAAAGCTAAAAAATGTGACTGGATTGGTCTCTATCCAGGAGGCCTCTCCCTTTACGGTCTGGCTGGACCAGCTTTGTGCAGTCATGCATGCCAAACATGTAGGCCCTGACCCCATTGTGGTGGCACGTGAAGCGTTGGATGAGGCGCTGGCTCAATCTTGGGGGGAGTGGTGGCCGGACCACGCTCTATTTGTGCCATGCCATGGTAGAGATGGCAGCCGACAAGGTGCGGCTCTGTTGGTGCGCAAAGAGCCTTGGCAGGAGGCTGAACTGCAGCTGTTGGGTATTCTAGCCCAAACCTGGGGTTACTGTGCTGAGGCACTGCAAAAGAGAACGTTTTTAAAGGGGGTGCGCGAGCGGTTGCGGTTACGCCCATGGCGGGTAGGTTTGGTTGTTCTAATCCTGCTGATCTTGGCCATTCCGGTACGTCTGTCGGCCTTGGCCCAGGCGGAGATTATCGCCTTAAAATCGGAGACGGTAACGGCCCCTATGGAGGGGGTGATTAAACGGTTTTTGGTGCCCCCCAATAGTAAGGTAAAAAAAGGGGACCCACTGTTTACCCTGGATGAAGCTCCTTTACGCAATCAGCAACGCATTGCCCAGCAAAGCCTGGAGGTGGTCAGGAGTGAGGCCCATGTAGCACAGCAGCGGGCGTTTGATCAGCTAGAGAGTAAAGCTGAACTGGCTGCACTGCTGGGTAAGGTCCGTGAAAAAGAGTTGGAGCTGGCCTACCTACAAGAGTCGTTGGCCCGCACCACCATCCATGCGCCACTGGATGGTATCTTTGTCTACAGTGATGCCAATGATTGGATTGGAAAACCTGTTGTGACTGGGGAGCGGGTGGGCGAGTTGGCTCAGGCCGATGATCTTGGGGTGTTGATGTGGCTGCCGGTAGCGGATGCCATTAATCTGGAGCCTGGGGCCGATATTCGGGTCTTTCTGCAGGTCGCACCGTTGGATGCCCTGGAGGCCACCCTGGTACAGACCAGCTATCAAGCGTCGCTCTCACCGGAAGGGGTGGCATCGTACCATCTACGTGGTCAGCTGAAAGAGGGGGGGGAAACCCGCTTTGGGTTGCGCGGCGTAGCTAAAGTTTACGGGGCACGTAAAGCGTTGGGTTATTGGATGATGCGCAGACCGATGGGTGCGCTTCGTCAATGGCTTGGTGTCTGACCTGTGCTTCCCAAGTTGCGGGATGACCTGCGTCTGTATGAGGCCGCACGGTTTCATGATGGGTCTCCATCCTGGACGATACAGGATCCGGTAACCAACCGCTTTATTGCCATTGGATGGCTGGAGTTTGAGCTGCTCTCTCGATGGCATTTGGGGTCTGCAGAGGCGATTATTGAAGCCACCAACACCCAGACACCACTCTTGGTTTCTCCCCAGGAATTAGATGCCTTGGTGGCGTTTTTAAATGGTCAACAACTGACACGCATTGAGGGGCCAGAGCACACCGATGAGTTGATTAAAAATTATGAGAAATCTAAATATTCACGGCTAAAAAATCTACTTCATCACTACCTTTTTTTTCGTATTCCCTTGTGGCGACCAAGTGGGTGGCTTGAGCAGCATCTTAAAGGGGTGCAGTGGCTCTATTCGCGCGCTGTGGCCTATCTATTAATAGGTCTGGGGGTTGTTGCGCTGTATATGACCATGCAGCAGTTGGACCTGTTTGCAGCTTCGTTTGTAGATACGCTCTCCGCCCAAGGGGTCATGGGCTATCTGGGGGCTCTGGTACTGACCAAAAGTCTGCATGAGTTAGGGCACGCCTTTACAGCTACCCGGTATGGTGTGCGGGTGGCCCATATGGGGTTTGCCTTTTTGGTGTTATGGCCGGTGCTCTATACCGATACCAGTGAGTCCTGGCGGCTGAAGGAACATGATAAACGATTGGCCATTGCCTCTGCGGGTATTGTGGCGGAACTGGCGCTGGCGGTGTTGGCGCTGCTGGCATGGAATTGGGCACAACCGGGTGTTTGGCGAGATGCCTTTTTTTTTCTGGCTACCACCGCTTGGGTGTTGTCCCTGGTGATTAATGCCAGTCCGTTCATGCGCTTTGACGGCTACTATATTTTGGCCGATGTGTTAGAGATGCCCAACCTGCATCAACGGGCTGGGGCTATGGCGCAGATGTGGTTGCGGAACAATTTACTGGGGTGGGATGAACCATTACCAGAAACGGTAACCCGTAGTAGACGGCGTTTTCTGGTGCTGTTTGCCTTTTTAACCTGGCTCTACCGGTTTGTTATGTTCATCGGTATTGCCATTGCGGTCTACTATTTTTTCTTCAAAGCGTTGGGGATTTTCCTCTTTATTGTGGAGATCTGGTGGTTTGTCTGGCGGCCCATCGCTGGCGAGGTCAAGGTTTGGTATGGGAGGCGGGGTGAGATCAGCATGGCTGGGCGATTAAAACTGCTGGCTCTGTTGGGGGGGCTTTTGGCAATAGGGGGGCTGCCCTGGGATCGACAGGTCTCTGCACCGGCCTGGCTGCATGCGGCACAGAGCCAGGTGCTCTACAGCCCCGTTCCTGCTCAGTTGGTGGCACAGCATGCCCTGCCAGGTCCTGTTCAGGCAGGGGAGCTGCTGTTCACGCTGGCCCAGCCAGATAGTCAGATGCGCTCTGCTAAGGCCTCGGCAGGCAAAAAGGCACTGGAGCATGAGTTGGTCGGGTTGATGGGGTTGCCCAAGGGGGAGGAAAAACGCTCTCGGCTGCAGGAGATGTGGCAGGTCAGAAATGCTGAGCAGCAGGCTGAAACAGAGCAGAGCCAGCGGCTGCACCTTAAAGCGCCTTATGCTGGTCAGGTCACCGACATTGACCCCTTATTGACCCCCGGTGTGTGGGTCAAACCGGATCAGCCCCTGGCCGTGGTAATGAACCCGACTACCTGGGTGGCAGAGGCTTTTGTGAGCCAACAGGCCCTGCAGCGTATTGAGGTGGGTAATCGGGTGCGGTTTTATACCCAGGCCAGTCCTCTGCATCCTCTGTTGGGTGCGGTGGTGGAGTTGGACAGCCAGCGGGTTACTCAGCTACCGGAGACACTACTCTCCTCCAAGCATGGTGGAGATTTAGCGGTGGAAGCAGATGCCGATGGTTTGACCCCGAAAGAGACCCTGTTTCGGGTACGTATTGCATTACAAACTGCGCCGCCCATGGCGCAGATCGGTATGGGAGAGGCGGTGATTGAGGCCAAATCCACCATACCGTTTATAGACACACTACGATCCGTGGCCGTAGTTCTCGTACGTGAGTCAACATTTTAACCTGTGTTGAGTAGGATGGAGTACATCATGAAAAAGTTGATTGCGCTGGTGTTTGGGGTGCTCTTGGCATGGCCGATGGCTGCACAGGCCGCGGAGGATTCGACCATGACCGGGCGGTTGCAGCGTATCCAAAAGCATAAAACCATTGTGATGGGATACTATGAAACCGGCATTCCCTACAGCTACCTGGATAATACGGGGCAGCGTGGGTTTGGGGTGGCCATCAGTAAGCGTATCGCTGCGGCCATTCAGAAACATTTGAAACTGGACAAGCTGACCATTCGCTGGAACCCCATGACGGTCTCCACCCGTATGTCGTTGGTGGCGGCCAATGTGGTGGATGTGGAGTGCACCAGTACTTCGCATAAACGCAAGCGTGAAAAGCATGTGGGTTTTTCCAACACCTTTTTTGTCTCTTCCAATGCCTTTGCCACCCGTGCAGATAGTGGCATTAAATCTGCCCAAGATCTGATCGGCAAGCGTGTTGCGGTGGTGGCGGGTAGCCGCAACGTTAAAAATGCGAAAAAGCTAGGTAATATCATTCTGGTTGAAGAGCAGAATAACCCAAGAGCCATGCAGGCTTTGCAGGAGGGGCGAGCGGATGCTCTGTTCTCCAACCTGGGTTTGGTTACCCGTGAAATGTTGCGTATCAAGGATGCCTCCCCCTATGTGGTCTATCCGCTGGGTACCAACGCCTCTGGCTATGCCTGTATGTTGCCCAAGGGTGATAAGGCGATTAAAAAAATTGCCGATGAGACCATCGCCAGCATGATGAAAAATGGGGAGATGGAAAAGCTGTTCAACCAGTGGTTTGCCAACCCCATTCCACCCTATGGACGTAGTGCCAATGTTCAGTTGGATAAACTGAACAAAGAGCTCTACCTCAACCCTAACGACAAACCTTTGAAGTAACGGTGTGTTGGGGCGTGGCGATGAATGAAATATTCTATGTGTCTGGGGGGGGGAGAGTGCTGTGAGCCGTAAGGTTAACACAGGCATAGTACTCGGTGCCCTGCTGTGCGTATGGTCTGGTTCGGTGAACGCCCAGGCCACGCCAGATGCGGGTTCGTTGCTGCGTGAGCACCAAAAACTGGAGCGTGCTGCACAGCCTGTGCCTGTGGCCAAGCCGGAGAAAAAGCCGGCTGAAAAATTAGAGGTGGCGCCTGCTGGCCCTGGTGATGCTGGTGTTAACATTCAACAGGTTCGCTTTGAAGGTAATGCCTCCTTTGTCGAGGAGGTGCTGCAGAGCATCCTCGCCCCCTATATGGGGCAGAAATATACCATGGCTGGGCTCAAGCAGCTCACCAAGTTGATCGCCAACCACTATCGAAAGCATGGTATGTGGGCCAAAGTGACCCTGCCTGCCCAGAAGCTGGGTGAGGGCACGTTGACCATGCGTATTGTTGAGGCGCACCTGGGGGCGGTTACCATTGAGCATAAGGAGGAGCGGCTGCGTCTGTACAGTGGTATCGCGCAATGGTTGGTGCGACATGGTCAACCTCAAAAGGGGTTGTTTAGTCCAGAAGCCATGAAAAAGGCAATTAAAACCCTGGATGATGTGCCCGGTGTTACGGCAGCGATGGTGTTGAAGTCCGGTGAAAAAGAAGGGGATACCGATGTGGTGGTGCGTATGGCCAATACGCCCCTGCTTAGTGGCAGTGCCACCCTGGATAACTATGGTTCCAAAAGCTCCGGCCAGTGGCGGGGTACCGGTGCGGCGACGGTCGATAGCTTTTTGGGGCTGGGGGAACAGCTCGGGCTGAACCTCACCCGTCAAAGCAACACCAATGTCTACACTGGTAAGGTTTCCATCCCCTTGCGTCCAGATGGCGCGCGGTTAAGTGGCAGCTATATGTGGATGGACTATGTGGTGCCCTCTACCGTGCCGACCCCGGCCGGTATTGCTGAGTCCCTGACCTTGACTTTATCCCAGCCTATGCATCTTGCGGGTGGACAAAAGCTGGATGGAACATTGGAGCTCTCCAGGCGTTTTTTTCTGGATGAGATTGGTACCTCGGTCTACTCCAAACGGCGTATGGATTCCGCCAATGCTGGGCTCTCCAGTAACTGGTCCGATGGTTGGAAGGGGGGCGGTTCCAATACCCTGGGGAGTAACCTTTATGTGGGTAAGGTCACTCATTCTGTGATCTCCTCTACATCCAATGCGCCCAATGATTATGCCAAGTTAGGTGTCTCTTATAGTCGTTTACAGCAGGTTGGCGATAAAAGCCAATTGTGGCTTTCGATCAAGGGGCAGTATGCGATGCAGAATTTGGTCTCCGCCGAGAAGTTTTCGCTGGGGGGTTCCAGCGGTTTGCGGGCCTATCCTCCGGGTGAGGGATCTGGGGATCATGGTGTTCAAAGTACCGTGGAGTTGCGGCATCCATTGATGTCTAAATTGCAGGGCTTTGTGTTTTACGATCATGGTTGGATTCAGGTCAACCACTCTCCTTGGGCGAATTGGAATGCAGGATCTACCCATATCGGCAATCGTTATTATCTGCATGGCGTGGGTATTGGCGTAAACTGGGCTCTATACAAGAATGTAATGCTCTCCTCGGTTGCGGCCACCCGTATTGGCCTCAATGGCGGGCGGGATTCTGATGGCAATGATGCCGATGGCAAAAAACAGAAGCTCCGTCTTTGGACGAAGCTCACCATGCCTTTTTAGAGTGGGTGGATTGAATGAATAAGATCTATCGACTTGTCTGGAGTGATGCGCAGCAGCGTTTTGTGGTCTGCTCGGAGATTGCTCGTTCCCGTGTTAAGGGGGGCAGTGTCGATCGACGTTCCAAACAGCGTGGCCGCCACGCACTAGCCACGGGCCTGATGGGGGTGGCCTTATCACTTTCGGGTACCTTAGGGTTCTCGTCATTAGGTTGGGCAGAACCCCCAGTCCATGCTCTGCCTACCGGCGGACAAGTCTCCGCAGGGCAGGCGACCATCCAGAGCGAAGGCTCTGCCATGACGGTGAACCAGAGCAGTCACAAGGCGGCTCTGAATTGGGACCGTTTTAACATTGGCAGTCATGCCAGTGTCACCTTCAAACAGCCTTCCAGCCATGCCATTGCCCTCAACCGGGTACAGGGGTTGGATGCCTCCAAAATTTTTGGTCAGCTCAAAGCCAACGGGCAGGTGATCCTGATCAACCCCAATGGTGTACTGTTTGGTCGTGGCTCCCGGGTGGATGTCCAGGGCTTGGTGGCCACCACCATGAGTCTCTCCGATAAGGATTTTATGGATGGTAACTACCGCTTCTCCACGCCTGGTTCTGGGGCCGTGGTCAATGCCGGTACGCTCTCGGGTCGCTATGTCGCCCTTATGGGTAATGAAGTAACCAATGAGGGGCATATTCGTGCAGCGCTGGGCAAGGTGGCTTTAGCGAGTGGAGAGGCTATTGTTCTGACCTTGGCAGAAAATCAACTGGTCTCTCTAAAGGTTGAGAAGGAGGCGTTGCAGAGTCTGATTCGTAATGGTGGCCTGATCGAAGCCGAAGGTGGTGAGGTGTTGATCCAGGCTGGATCAGCTCAGGATCTGGTAGATCAGGTTGTAGCCAGCGATACCAAAGAGACCGAGTTGGTGATGGTGGATGGTGTGCCACAGTTGGTCGAGGTGGGGGGGGCTATTAAAGCCGATACCATCACTGTGGATGCGGGTGAGCAGGGGGCCGCAGTGGTTAGTGGCCAGCTGGATGCCTCCTCGACAACCGGTAAGGGTGGCCATGTTGAGGTGACTGGAGCGTCGGTTACCATCACATCTCAAGCCTTGCTTGATGCCCGTGGTAAAAGTGGCGGGGGTGAGATCCTGGTGGGGGGAGACTGGCAGGGGCAGGGGGATACCCTTCAGGCTACCCGGACCACCGTTGAATCTGGGGCTGTGCTGAACGCCTCGGCTACCGAGCAGGGGGATGGCGGTACGGTGGTGGTGTGGTCCGATGTTAAAAAACAGGACTCCATCACCCGTGTTGCGGGCAAGCTATTGGCCCGTGGTGGTGAAAAAGAGGGGGATGGCGGGCGTATTGAGACCTCTGGTCACACGCTGGAGACCGCTGGGGTAACCGGTGGTGCGGCCGCCCCACAAGGTAAGGCCGGTGAGTGGCTTTTTGATCCCTATAATCTCATCATCGCTTCGACCGCGAGTAGTGGGGGCTACTTTAGTGGCGGAACGTGGATTCCATCAGGCAGCTCCAATGTTCTCGATACGGATATTGAATCCCTCCTCAACAGCGGTACATCCGTCTCCCTAACAACCAGCTATGGGGCAGGTGCCGATAGTGGTGATATCACCGTCAATGCAGCCATCAACGCCACGGGCAGTGGCGGGTTACAACTGACCGCCGATCAAGATGTGATCATCAATGCAGAGATTGACATTGGTGGTGCGATTACCCTGCAAGCGGGGCGGGATGTCCAGGTCAATGCCGATCTAGGTACAAAAAACAGCAGTGCTGGCATCGCCCTACTGGCAGCCCGAAGCATTGTTAACAGCAACAGCTCTGCGGTCTCCCTGATTACCGGGGATTATAACCAGGATGGTGTTTCGGATCAGAGTGGCGGGGCAGTTTTGCTGGCCGCCAACAGTGATGGGGTCTCCGGAGGGCAGATCAGTTTTGGCCACGGGATCTCTATTCAAACCCATACGGCGGATATTACCCTGGCTGGTGGTAACAGCAGTGGAACCGGCTATGCGGAAGGGGTGGATGGTACTTCATCCCCAGAAGGTATTCGTCTGGATGGTGGGGCCAGTTTAAGCTCTAACGGTGGCAATATTACTCTGCGTGGTCGCTCCTACAGCGGAGCCATAACCGATGGTCTGGCGGCTTGGGGGGTGGGGTGGTCATCTGGGAGTGTCTCCATTAATAGTGGTGCTGGTAGTGTCTCCATTGAGGGCATCAGTTATGATAGCTCCACCGGTACCTATGACGCAGGTCTCTATTTTGGGGGTAGTGGCACCTCCATTCAATCCACCAGCCCTGGGTATACCATCACCTACGTGACCACGACAGACCCGGCATGGGATCCCACCTTGGATCCAGCATGGGATCCCGCTTGTGACCCGGTTATGGATCCCGTATGTGGTGTGGGCGGGGGGGGTGGTGGAACCATCACAACACCGGTCTATACCTATAATCCAGCCATTACCCTGACCGGTTCAGCTTCTGGCTATGATGGTCGTGGTATTGATGTGGACTCCTCTGGCAGTTTCCAACTGTTGGCCTCCACATCTGGTGGTAACATTATCATGACCGGCTCTTCAGTTCAGAGTGGTGGTGTGGGTGAGAGTATCCGTATTGATGATCCCTATGAAATTTTAGCCTACAGTGGTGCGATTACCCTTACAGGGGGAGGGGAGACGGATACCGAGCTGGAGATCAATCAAACCGGTTATATCGGTGGCAAAACCGGTAGCAGCGTTAACTCGAGCTATAGTTACATCACCATCCAGTCGGACAAATTTGACCTGACGGTAGCGCCCACCTTGCAAACCTATGGTGGTGTAAGCGTTACCCCATTCAGTGGGCGCTTTGGGCAGACGCTCTATACCTCCTGGTTTGATACCGCCAGCCAATCCCTGACCTCCTTTACGCTGGGCCATGGTAGTAACAGCTCTAATATTGTTGTGGATGAGGCCATCACCGCCAGCAGTTCTGTGGCCCTTTATGGTGGCTTGATCGATGTCAATCAGAGTATTACCGGTGGTAGCATTACCCTCTCAGGCCAAAACCTGACCATTGATGGTAATCTAACCACTCAATATGGGGCGTATAGCATCTCCCTGTTGGCGTCAGAGAGCATTAGTGGCAGCAGTTCGGTGACCATGGTCACCGGCGATTCCAATCTGGACGGTGTGCCGGATTATAGTGGCGGCAGTGTGTTGTTGGCCGCCAATACCGATGGTGTTGCTGGTGGTCAAATCCGCTTTACCAGTGGTTTAAACATTCAAACCCTTGGCGGTAGCATCACCCTGGCCGGTGGAAATAGTGTAGGTAGTGGTTATGCCGAGGGTACCTCAGATCTGACCGCCGAGGGGATTCGTATCGAAGGGGGCGTCACCCTGGCCTCCAAGGGCGGTAACATCATCATGCGTGGCCGCTCCTTGAACGGTGCCATTACCAATGGCCATGGAGCGTGGGGTGTTGGTTGGTTCTCTGGCAGCACCAGCATCGACAGCGGCAGTGGCACGGTAACGATTGTTGGGGAAACCTATGATAGCTCGATGGGTACCTATGATACGGGTATTTACTTTGGTGGAACCGGTACCTCCATCGCATCGGCCTATAACGGCGGGGCTTCACTGGCTGCCATTACCCTGACCGGTACCGCCCAAGGTAACGATACCTACGGCATACAGGCCAACTCCTCCGGTGCGTTTAAACTTCACGCCACCGGAACCAGCGGTATTACCCTGACCAGTACCAACACCCGTAGTGCGGGTGTGGGCGATAACCTGGTTTTTCAGGATCCTTATGAAATCCTTGCCAGTTCCGGGGATATTAACCTGAATTTGGCTGGTGAGACAGGATCCTGGCTCTACATTGCCGATAATGGTTATATCGGTGCCAAGGCTGGCACGGTGGTGACCAGCAGTAGCAGTAGCTTTACCTTGCGTGCCGATAACTACCAGTTTAACGGCTACACCCCCTATCTAAACAGTAGCGGTGCATGGAACTGGTTACCTTCCAGCAGCAGTACCAGTTTTAGCTCTGCGGTTCGAACCCAGTGGTTTAGCACCAGTGGCCAGAGCTTTGGCCCAGTTACCATCGGCACATCGGGTAATACCCAGGATGTCTACCTGGACAGCAACCTGACCAGCAGTGGCCATATTACGGTCTATGGGGGGGATGTGCATGTCAACGGCAATCTGAGCACCACCCTGTCTGGTGCCGGGATCGGATTGTATGCCGCCGGGGATATCAAAAACAGCAATAGCAGTGCCATTTCCTTGATTACTGGGGACTCTAACAGTGATGGGGCGCCGGATCAGTCTGGTGGTCAGGTTTTGATGGCTGCCAACACCGATGGGGCAAATGGTGGGCAAATTCGCTTTGCCAGCGGTCTAACCATCAAGACGTTGGGTGGTAATATTACGTTGGGTGGGGGGGATTTCTCCGCCAGTGGGTATGCCGAGGGGGTGGCCAATGCCACGGCGGAGGGTATTCGTATTGAAGGGGGGGTTACCATTGCCTCCAGTGGTGGCAACATTGTCATGCGGGGTAAATCCCTTAGCAGCGCTATCTCTAATGGGAATGGCGCCTGGGGCATTGGTTGGTACGCTGGTAGTACCAGCATCGACAGTGGCAGCGGTACCATTACGCTGGATGGCTACAGTTACGACAGCAGTACCAACAGTTACGATGCGGGGCTCTATTTTGGCGGCAGTGGTACCACCATCACTTCAGCTTACGGTGGTGTCTCAGGCAGCTGCGATATGCTTATCGATCCCGCCTGTATCCCCACGACCAGCTACGGCACCGCCATTAGCTTAAGTGGTACGGGACAGGGATATAATACCGTTGGAATTCATGCAAAATCGTCTGGATCGTTAAAGGTGCATGCCACCGGCACGGGCGGCATTACCATGAACGCCTTCAATACCCGTAGCAACAGCGTGGGGTATAACTTTGCCTTTCAGGATCCCTTTGAAATTCTGGCAGCTAGTGGGAATATCAGCTTAGTTGGAGGGGGAGAAACAGGCACCATCTTTTATGCCACAAGTGGTGGGGATGTTGGTGCCAAAGCGGGCACATCCCTAACCAGTAGCAGTAGCAACATCACCATTCAGTCAGATAACTACACCCTCTCCGGTGGTGCGCCAGCTGTGACCACATCCGGTGCCTGGAACTGGCTACCCGGCAGTGGCAGCACCTCCTTTGGTGAATCGGTCTCTACCTCTTGGTTTGATCTCAGTGGCGCCAGCCCCAGTTCTATAACCATCGGTCTCTCCACCAACAGCCAGGATGTCACCCTCAACAGCACGCTCTCTGTGGCGGGTTCTGTTACGGTTTATGGCCATGATATTGATGTCACGGGTAATCTGACCCGCAGCGGTGCCTACGAGAGCTATATGCGTTTTGAAGGGCAGGGCACGGTTGAAGTTACGGGGGATATCACCAGTACCACGGGCCGCACCCATTTGGTGTTTCTGTCCGATAGCAATGATGATGGTACTGGCCGGGTAAAGCTGGAGAACAATACTCTCACCACGTTAGGTGGCGGGGTCTGGATTGGGGGTAACCACAACAGTCATGGGCTGGGTACCAGTTGGACACCCTATAGTGGTGGGGTGGCGTTAACGGTTGGGGATGGCTACAGTGTCAACCCGTCGGGTTGGGGCGTGGCCGCCTATTTGACCGGAACGACCATTCTGACTGGTGGTGGTAACCTGTCGGTGTATGGATATGCCGATAGCACCAATGGTAACTGGAGTAATGGTGTTGATGTTCGTAAAACCACCATTACGACAGCTGGTGGGGCGGTGACCCTTAAGGGGATCCATAACGTTACCTCTGGCACGGCCAGTTATGCCAAGGGTATTAATATTGTTGATGATTCGACGATCTCTACGGGTGCAGGCCATCTAAGCATTGATGGGGAGTTGGCCAGTACCACACGTTATACCCGTGGTGTGGGTGTCTGGATTGGCACCTCCATGCCCTACAGTTCCTCAACCGGAAACGTTACGCTGAGCTCCACCACAGGGAATATCTCAATTACTGGGGTGCAGAGTTCAACCCATACCTCCACCTGGGGTAATGGTTTGGGTATCCGCACCTATGGTGGGGATGATGTCACCCTCAGCTCCACCACCGGCAACATTGTGTTGACCGGTGATGCCGTGGATGGCGGTGCCACCCATGTGGGTATGCATATCCGCAACTACTCCAACAGCAGCATCATCTCAACGACCACCGATGGGGGGGACATTACTCTCTCCAGCAGTGGCCCCTATACCGATGCCAGTGGTTATGGATTACGTTTAAATGCGCGTGATGTCTCCAACGCCAATATCATTGTGGGAGATGCCAACAGTGGCAATATCACCTTCCTCTCGGATGATCTGACCACAGGTATTACGAATTCAGGTTCCGCCAGTAATACGGGGTTGATTTCGGTAGCCGGTACGGGGGCGTTGAGTATTCGTTCCCGCAGCGGTACAACCTTTGGTGAGGCGCTTACCTTACCTGATGAGTACATTTTTGGCAGTACATTTAGCAGCATCAGCATTGGTGACAGCACCAACAACCATGATGTCATTTTTTATACCGACCTGACCGCCTATGGGCCCATCACCATCTATGGCCGGACCATTGACCAGAATAATGCCAACCTGACCACACGTAACAGTGGTGCGGGTATCTCCCTAATGGCAACCGCGAGTATCTTCAGCACCGCTTCGGGTTCTGTTTCCATCATTACTGGGGATTCCAACCTGGACGGTACGCCGGATCAGTCGGGTGGTGATGTGCTGTTGACATCCAATACCGATGGCATCGGTTTAGGCTTGATCTACTTCTCCAACGGTTTAAATCTACAAACCCTGGGGGGCGACATCACTTTGGCTGGGGGGGATGCCAGTGGCAGCGGTTATGCGACAGGAGCCACGACCTCTTTCGGTGCGGGTATCACCTTAATGGGGAACACCACCATCGCCTCCAATGGTGGTAACATCCTTATGCGGGGACAATCGTTGAGTGGTGCTGTGCTCACTTCTAATCCAGCCTGGGGGGTTGGTTGGGATAGCGGTAGCATGGATATTAGCGCCGGTAGCGGGACGATTACCCTGGATGGCTACAGCTATGCTACCGCGAGCAACCATTATGATTCCGGCCTCTACTTTGGGGGGGCGGGTACCACCATGACCTCCTCTTATACGCCGGGTAGCTGTGACTCTGTGGCCAATCCGGCCTGCACACCACCATCGGCTACCGCCATTAGCTTAAGTGGTATCAGTCAAGGGTATGATCCACACGGGATTATTGCCCTCTCCAGCGGCTCTTTTAAAGTGCATGCCACAGGGGTTGGTGGTGGTATTGATATAACCGCCAACAGCACCCGAAGCAATGGTGTGGGTGAAAACCTCAATATCCATGACAGCTATGAAATCCTGGCTGTCAGTGGGGCCATCAATATCTTTGGTGGGGGGGAAGCCAATACCTGGATGAACCTTGCCGCAGCGGGTTACATTGGCTCCAAAGCGGGATCATCAATAACTGCCAGCAGCAGTGATATCACCATTCGGTCCGATCAATATGAGGTTGCTGCCAATGCGACCCTACAGACCAGTGGTCATTTTAACTGGCAGCCCTCTACCACCAGTACAGCCTTTGGTGAGGAGATCTACAGCAGTTGGTTTGATGCTTCTGGTTCAACACTGAGTTCTGTCACCATTGGGTCTGCCAGTAATACGGTACACGATGTTAATATTAATTCAGCTTACACTTTCTCTGGTGCTTTAACCGCTTATGGTGAAGATGTGATCATCTCCGCCAACATGACCCAAAGCGGAACTGGGGATATTCTTATCACCGCCTCCGGTTCGTCCAACCCAGGTATTCAACTCAATAGTGGTGTGACCATCAGTAAAACCGCAGGTATCGGTACCCTGACCCTGAAATCCAACAGTCGTTTGAATCTCTATGGAGATATAACAGTCAGCGGTACCGCTTCCTTGCATACCATTTTGTGGTCTGACCATGCTAATAACCAGCATGGTGGCATGGGTATCAATGGAAATATCACCACCAATGGTGGTCATGTTTGGATTGGGGGCAGCAACAGTACCAATGGAACCACAACCTGGAACGGTTTAACGGTAGGTGATGGGCCCAGCGTGGGGCATGCTTCCTACAATCATAATGCCTTGGATCTGAACAGCTCTACCATCACCACCTCGGGTGGGGATGTCATGATCTGGGCTGGATCTGGTGCTGATGTCAACACCCATATTAACGGTATCGCTCTTGATGGGGCCTCGACCATCACCACAGGCACGGGTGATGTGGTTTTGATTGCAGATGCCATTAAAAACTATGCCAACAGCGGCACCTTGACCCTGAATAGTGCAGGGCATCTCTACCTGGCGTCGGACAATAACAGCTTTGGCGCTCAGGATTTTGATCTGCGCGGTACCGTAAGCTCGGATAACCTCTCCACCACGTTGGGAGATGGTATCTCCGATAACCGTTACCTTATCCTCAACACCCTCTCTGGTTTGAGTGGCTTGACCATTGGTAACTACAGCGGTACTGGTTTGGCCGGTGATACGGTCTACAGCAGCTTTCTTAATACCGCCAATACCGTCAATTTAGCAACAGATCTAACCCTTGCTGGACCGTTATCTGTTTACGGTAATATCATCTCTGTCCATAACGCCATTAACACCACCGCCGGGGGGGCGGCGGGCGATGTGTTACTGAAGACGGATGATCAGGTTATTATAATCAATGCAGACATCACCACCGGTGGTGGGGATGTCATTCTCTGGTCCAACAGCAACAACAACCGCAGCAACAGCGGTTTGACCACCACGGATGCTCAGATTGAACTGGCCAGTGGGGTAGATATCGCCAGCTCTGGCGGTAAGATCGTCATGGCAGGTGGCTTGGATACAGATGGTGATGGTGTACCTGACGGCTATACCTACCGAGGGTCCAGTGGTACAGAATATCGGGCTGGGGTACGTCTGGGTTATATGGATGCCGCTTCAGGCACCTCACTGGTCAGTTTAAACTCTGGGGGTGGGGATATCATTCTGCGGGGTGAAACCGCCAACCAAGGGGATAACCCGGGCCTCTCATCTGGACCGAACCTGTTGATTGACAGTGGTACCGGCACCATCGTTATGGAGGGTAAAAGTTCCCATGGCCACGGTATTGAACTCAGTTATGGTCAGGTTCCCAACTATGCCATCACTTCTGCTAGTACCAGTCCCAATGCCATTTCCATCACAGGTCTAACCTCCGCGAGCTCCTCTGGCTATATGGGACTTTGGTTGGCCAATGCCACCAGTGGAAATATCCTGATCCAATCCACAGCAGCAACGGGTGGAGGGGTTAGCCTCACCGGTCAAGCGACCGTATCCACAGAGGGGCTTGGTCTCGTCACAGCGGGTAGTGTCTCCAGTGATATGACCCTACAGGTTCTCTCCAACCATGGTGATATTACCCTCAATGGTACCAGTACAAATAATGATGACGATATCATTTTGCTGGGTGAGGTTTATCTGGGGAGCCGGGCCAGCAGTACGGCGGTTCAGGGGGTAACGCCCAGTGTCACCACTTCCAGTGCCAACGTCATTGTAAACAGTGATGATATCACCACCACTGCGGGGGATACGACGCACTTCAATACCACCGGTTCGGTGACCATTCAGCCGGTGGCGGGTAGTTTTGAAACCCAGCTTGACACCACTCAAATGAGCTTTGGTTCTGGTCTTACCGGGCTAACCCTCGGCTCGGCGACCAATTTAGCGGATATCTTGCTGGGCTCTGCGACAACCATTGCTGGCCCCCTGAACGTATTGGGCAATACCCTCACAGTAACCAATACCATTGATACCTCTGCCGGTGGTGCCAGTGGAGATGTCTTACTCAAGACATTAAATGGTGCCATTAACCAGCAGGGTGACATTACCACCAGTGGGGGTGATGTCATTCTTTGGGCCAATAGCAACACTCATACTTCGGGTACAGCTCAGGCCCATATTCTGCTTTCAGCGGGTGTGGATATCGCCACAGGTGGTGGCAAAATAGTTTTGGCAGGTGGTAGTGATGCCAATACGGATGGTATTCCAGATGGTTATGCCTACTATGGTGGTAGTAGCAGTTACAATGCTGGGGTACGTTTGGGGCCGACGGATGGATCCAGTACCACCCCGGTGACGCTGGTATCGGGCGGCGGAGATATTCTTGTCCGGGGTGAGAGCCGCAACTCTGTCTATGCCCCGGGTGTGGATACTATGGGGTATCTAAAGATTGATAGTGGCAGTGGTACCCTTACCATCGATGGTAAGAGTGATAGCAGTGATGGGGTGCTCTTTGCCCACCAGCAGCAGCCTAACTATGTGTTAAGCAGTTCCAGCAGCAGTGCTTCAGCCATCTCCATTACCGGTCTAACAACGGCGTCGGGACTTAGAGGGGTCTGGTTTGGTGATGGCGGGCAGTATCTGATTCAATCCACGGCCAGCAGTGGTGGAGGGATCGATATTACCGGCACCAGTGTCAATATGACTGCGGTCGACTTTTTCCTGGGAACGACTGCAGCAACGGGTGTTGGGCAGATTCTCTCCAACAGCGGTACGATTTCTGTGACGGGGAGCAATAGCTCTGGCCATGATGATGTGACCTTGTCAGCGGCACTCTATCTGGGAAATCGGGCCAACAGCACAGCCATTCAGGGGGTGACCCCACTGGTGACCGCCTCCACGGCCAACGTTGTGTTTAACACCGATGACATCACCTCCGTTGTTGGTGCTTCCACCACGATCTCAACAACCGGTACGCTGACGCTGCAGCCCCTTACCAGCAATTTTGAAACGGCGGTGGATCTGGCAGCCTTCAACTATGGGACCAGCATCACCGGGTTAACCCTGGGTAAATCGACCACCACCAGCGCTGATATTACGTTGGGTGCGGTAGATATCGATGGTGCTTTGACCCTGTATGGGGGCAATCTCACCCTCTCAGGTATGGTGGATACCTCTGGCGGTGGTCAAGCTGGGGATGTACGTCTCTATGCCGCGGGCAGTATTAACCAGAATGCTACGATCAGTACCGCAGGTGGCAATGTCGTGTTGTGGGCCAACCGTGATGGCCTTAATGGTGGTGGCATTACCCAGAGTTCTGGTGCCATCGCTACCGGTGGGGGTGGCGTTTGGATGGGGGGTGGCTCCGGCTCCACCAGTTGGACGCCCTATACAGGCTTCAGTGGTCCGGGTGGCATAACCACCATTCAGGTGGGCAACGGTTTTGCCGAGTCTCCCACCGTGGGGGCCGATCCTAATTGGAGTACAGGGATCTACCTCTATGGGGATGGGGTCAATACGGGTGGTGGTAACTTCTGGGGGGCTGGGCGCAGCACCCGAAGTGTCGCCAACTCTTATGGTTTCTATCAGCGGGGAACCAGCCTGGGGGGTAATGCTGAGATCAACACCGGTGGTGGTCACACAACGATGAAGGGGGATATCACCGCAGCCTCCAACACCGCCACCGCAGCAGGCTTATGGATGCACGATGCCCAATTGCTGACCAGTGGTGGCAATGTTGAGCTGGAGGGTACCACCAGTGTGGCTAATGTGTTTGGCCTGAAGCTCTCTACCGACATTACGACCAGTGGTATGTTAACCCTGCGCGGTGGGCCTGTGAAAGTGGCTAATGGGGTGAGTATTTTTACCTCCAACACCACCCAGGGGTCTCTGGTTCTGGAGTTGGTGGAGGGGTCTGATCTCTCTGGCACGCTGAGAACCGCAGGCTCTGTCAACTTTGAGGTAGATGGTAGTCTCTCCATTGGTGGCAGCGGCGCGGACCAGAATATCGACTCCTCTGTGTTCACGGGGATGACATCTGATCAGGGGTTCTATTTTGGTGGTGCTACCACTGATTCCATTCAGGTCGACACGGCTCTGGATCTAAGCGGCCAGTCGGTGGTGTTCCAGACCACCGGAACCTTTACCCAGAATGCTGCCATCAAAGCTGGTACGGTGACCCTTGATGGTGGGGCGATCAATCTGAATAACAGCGGCAACGATTTTGATACGCTGGTGGTTAGTAATATCTCCTCTCTGACGGTTGTGGATAGCGATGGTTTTACCTTGGGGGATGGCACCACTGCTACCTCCATGAGTGGGGCTGTTGATCTAACCTCCAGCAGTGGTGATATCACTGTGGCCTCGGATGTGAGCGGTAGCTCTATCAACATCAATACCAGCGGCGGTACGGTGAATGTGAACAAGGCACTCACCAGTTCTGGTGGGGCGATCTCCTTAACCGGCTCAACGGTTAACCTTAGTGCAGGGGTGGATACCAGTTCCAGTACAACATCTGGGGATATCACCATCACAGCTACCGATCTAACCGGCAGTGGTGGGGTGACGCTGGACAATGCTGATCTGGTATTGGATATCTCCAACAGTGGTACGGTGGATGGTGTGATCGCCGGTGCCTCGACAGTTACGGTGCAGGGAGGGGGCGTGGTGAAGTGGACTGCTGCCAATACCTTTACCGGCAGTACGACCATTAGCAGTGGCACACTACAGGTAGGGGATGGTGGTACCACGGGAACCTTGGGTAGTGGGGCCGTCACCAATAATGGCACCCTGACCACCAACCGCAGCGATAGTTTAACCCTAGATAATGTCATCTCCGGTACCGGTAGTTTTGAACAGAGTGGTAGTGGCACCACCACCCTTAGTGGTAGTAACAGCTACAGCGGTACCACCACCATTACCAGTGGTACTTTGCAGGTGGGAACTGGGGGCACTTCAGGAAGCTTAGGCAGTGGGGCGGTCGTTAACAGTAGCGCCTTGATCACCAACCGCAGCGATAGCCTGACCCTGGATAATGCCATCTCCGGTACGGGAACGTTGGAACAGAAGGGCAGTGGCACCACAGTATTAAGTGGGGCGAATAGCTACTCGGGTACCACCACCATCAACAGCGGGATTCTGCAAGTGGGTAGTGGCGGAACCTCTGGTACCCTGGGCAGTGGCTCTGTGGTCAACAGTGGCGGCTTGATTACCAACCGCAGTGACAGTCTGACCCTTGATAACGCCATCTCCGGCACGGGTACGTTGGAACAGGCAGGTAGTGGTACCACGGTATTGAGTGGTAGTAATAGCTATTCGGGCAGTACCACCATTACCAGCGGGACGCTACAAGTAGGCAGTGGTGGAACCAGCGGTACCCTGGGTAGTGGTGCCGTGGTCAACAGCAGCGCCTTGATTACCAACCGCAGTGATAGCTTGACCCTGGATAATGCCATCTCCGGTACGGGAACGTTGGAACAGAAGGGCAGTGGCACCACAGTATTAAGTGGGGCGAATAGCTACTCGGGTACCACCACCATCACCAGCGGTACGCTACAGGTAGGCAGTGGCGGAACCTCTGGCACCCTGGGCAGTGGTGCCGTGGCTAATAACAGCACCCTCTCCCTCAACCGTAGTGACTCCTTAAGTTTGGGGAACACCATCTCCGGTAGTGGTGGTTTAGATATGGAGGGTAGTGGTACCACTACTCTCAGTGGCGATAACAGTTTCAGCGGAACCACGACCGTACAGTCCGGTACCTTGGCCATTAGTCATGACAATGCTCTGGGTACGACCACCGGTTCAACGCAGGTGAGTTCAGGGGCAACCCTGGCTATTTCCGGTGGTCTGAGTGTTGGTGAATCGATGCAGATTGCCGGCAGCGGGGTCTCATCTAGCGGCGCGTTAAGCTTTGGTTCGGATAATAATACAGTAAGCGGCACTCTTACCCTCTCTGGTAGTGCCACGGTCGTAGGTGGTTCTGGGAGTCAGACACTCTCTGGAGCCATTGATGGGGCCTATGATCTGGAGGTTCAATCCACAGGTAGTTGGACCCAAAGTGGGGATGTAGGGGCCACCACACCGCTAACAGGATTTAAGGTAGCGGCGGCAGGGGGCTCCACCGCCATCGATTTGGGTGGAACTCTCAATGTCAGTGGCAAGGTTGATATGGCGGCGGGCTCAGTGAGCATGAGCACCTCTCAGAACAGCTTTGGTTCTCTGGCTATGGATACGCAAAGTTTGACCTTGGCAGCTGGGGTCTCCATTGCTTCAACATCCACAACCTCAGGGGCGCTTTCTCTATATGTAGACAATTTAACCCTGGGGGGTAACAACACCATCTCCAGTGCCAGCAATATGGTCTACACGCCGGATAACAGCACTGACTCTTTGGTGGTTGGGGGGAGTTCCAGTATTGTAACCACCGATCTGTTGGAAATCCTGGATGTACCAGCCCTCTATTTTGGGGATTCCAGTCACTCCGGTGGTGTTGCCATGGATGGTGCTTTGGATCTCTCTGGACAAAACCTGGTATTTGAAACAACCGGTTCAGTTTCGCAAACAGGATCGTTGATCGCTGATAAAGTGGGCTTTAAAGGTGGCTCGGTGAATTTGAGCTCCAGCTCTAACCAGGTTGGCACCATTGCAGCAGAAGACGTGACCACACTCAATGTTATCAGTTCTAGCGGCTTCACCGTTGGGTCCGTCAATCCCACGGGGGTTGATGCCTCCGGTGCGGTCTCTCTGGTAGCCAGTAGTGGGGATATCACCTTAAGTGAGAATATCTCGGCAACTTCCGTGGTTGTTGATGCTCAGGCTGGTGAGGTGTTGACCAGTGGGTCTCCGACAGTGACAGCAACATCTGGTAATGTGGTGTTTTATGCCGGTACCGTTGCGGGAAGTTCTGGGGTGACTGCCATGGCCAGCCAGGGGAATTATCGATACAACTCCAGCAGCTCTGCGAGTAACTATACGACAGCTCTGAACAGTACTGGTACCTATGTGGTCTATCGGGAACAGCCTTCCTTGACGATTACAGCCGATAGCCAGACCATCTATTTTAGTGAGACCCCTGAAACTTATACCTACACGGTGGCTAATCTACAGAACAGCGATGCTGAATCGAGTGTCATTACAACATCGGCGACCATAGCTGGAGGTGGTACCACGGTGGGTGTATTTGATCTGACCCCATCGGGTGCGGTTGATGCTCTGGGATATGCCATCACTTATGCAACGGGAACGCTAACCGTCCAGGCGTTGCCCAGCTCACCCACCAGCAGTGATATTCCCACCATCAGTTCAGCATCGGAGAGCAGCACGGATGCGAGCAACGCATCAAGCACCGATTCCGGTTCAACCTCTACTGCGTTGGCTGGGCAAGAGCCAGGTACCATGAGCGTCTCCACCGATGCCGATGGTGGACTGCCCATTGGGGGAGGGGGTAGCAGTCTCGCGACGCTCGATACCAACACGACATCCACCAGCACAGCCTCGGCAACAACGACGGATAGTGCAACAACGGCTACGGCTCAGAGTAGCGCCTCAACGGTGGAGAGTACGAGCACAGCGGCCAGTACGAGCACGTCGGTAGCGGAGAGTACGAGTACAGCTGAGAGTACGAGCACGTCGGTAGCGGACAGCAGCGCCTCAACGGTGGAGAGTACGAGCACGTCGGTAGCGGATAGCAGCGCCTCAACGGCGGAGAGTACGAGCACGTCGGTAGCGGACAGCAGCGCCTCAACGGCGGAGAGCACGAGCACAGCCGAGAGTACGAGCACATCGGTGGCGGATAGCAGCGCCTCAACGGCGGAGAGTACGAGCGCAGCCGAGAGTACGAGCACATCGGTGGCGGATAGCAGCGCCTCAACGGCGGAGAGTACGAGCGCAGCCGAGAGTACGAGCACATCGGTGGCGGATAGCAGCGCCTCAACGGCGGAGAGCACGAGCACGGCAGAGAGTACGAGCACGGCAGAGAGTACGAGCACGGCAGAGAGTACGAGCACGGCAGAGAGTACGAGCACGGCAGAGAGTACGAGCACGGCCGATAGCAATACGTCGACGGCGGATAGTAGCAGTGCTGCCGCTGATGGCTCAGCAACAGAGGCTGCCAGCTCTAGTGCTTCTACCCCTTCAGAGAGCTTAACCGTGGCGAGCCTCTCTCCAGATATGGTTGGGGCGGGGGATGCTGATACCTTGGCTGGTGCAGAAGGCAGTTCCGGCTCTACAGATGGCATGGCAGAGCAAAATGCCAGCCCGGTAGATTCTTCATCCACAGGTGAGGCTGTGGCGTCGGATGCCAGTGGCGCGGATTCAACCGCTTCTGCCTCGGCAGCTACGGCTGAAGCGGCTGTGCAGAGTGCCTCTTCATCCCTGGCAGGAGGGGGAGATGTAGCGGCCTCCCTGGCATCTCTTGCCAGCAGTCAAGTAGAAGCGGCCATGGCCGCTGGTATGGACAGTCAGGAGGCTGCACAGGCACAAGAGGCCCACAGTACGGTTGTGGCTGCACTGCTGGCCTCGGGTGTTTCTATGAATGAAGCCATCGCCCGTGCAAATAGCGTTTTGCAAGATCAAATTGCAAGCCAGACCCCACAGACCCAGTCTGCTTCGGTAGCGGCCGCAGCTGCGGGTGGTGATCTGGGTAGTAGTCTGCAATCCCTCTCCAGTGCTGAGACCGATGCTGGTGCTGAAGCTTTTGAACAGGTTTTAGCAGCTGCACTGGCTAGAGGGCAGAGCTTCACCCAAGCATTGGCCACCGCTAACCAAGCGGCCAGTCAAAGTGATGCTATGGGGCAGCAACCCACCTCTACCTCCTCACAACTGGCCTCGGACGCCTCCTCATTGCTAGAGGGGCGTTCGGAGGCGTTCAGTAAGTCATTGACAGCGCTGTTGGCCAGGGGGGTTGATGCCAAAGAGGCATTGGTGCGTGCTGAAGCGATGGCGGCCCAGGAAAAAGCGCTAGCAGCCCAAAGCAGTTGCAGGGGTGGGCAAGGGTGTAACATGTCCGATCAATTGGCATCTGGTGACCTCTCCTGGTTACCCAAGGGTGGCCGTGGTTCAACCATGGATAAAGCCATTATGGCAGGTCTTGCCCGTGGTCTTTCGGTTTCAGAGTCTGTAACTCAAGCGTTGGAAATCGAAAAACAGGAGAAAGCAGCCATAGAGATGGACCGTAAGAGTCCCTCCGCCTCTTTTGCCAGTGGTGAGATCAACCTGAAAGAGAACCGCTCCTTGGCATTTGATCGTACAGTTGCCAAAGCGTTGCAAAAAGGTTTGACCCCTAAACAGGCCATGGAACTGGCTGAAGAAGTTGAAGCTCAATCCAAAACAGAATCAACACCTGAACAGACGTTGGCTTCCGCACTGGCTTCAGGTGAAGGGGTGCAGAAGGTGCTGGAAACACAAGGCCGTGGCCCCACATTTGATAAAGCTTTAAGCCATGCTTTAACACGGGGAAAATCTTTAACCGATGCCCTGGCCTATGCGCATAAGGTTCAGGAAGCCAGTAGTATGCGTATGTCTGTGTTTAAACAAACACCACAATACCAAAGTGCTGCCCCTCCTTTGTCGGTGACAATGGTGGATGGAAAAGCACTCCCCAGATGGGTGCGGTTTGATGCCGCAACGGGTGATGTCGTGATCTATGATGTGCCCGAAGGCGGATTGCCTCTATTGGTTAGCGTTGAGCTGGCGGATGGCAACAAGGTCAATGTTGAGATTCATGAAGGTCAGCAGGTTGTGACCCAAAATACCGGAAATCAATGAGCGGCTTGGATTTTTGAGGAGTAAAAAATGGAACAGGAACAATCGAGTAAATCCTTGTCTGGCTCAAGCAAATGGAAGCTGCTGGGAATTACCCTGATCATTGTCATCGTCATGAGTACCATTCTTTCATTGGTTACCCGGGTTACCCTGGTCGAAGATGATCCGGAGACCCGCCCACGCATTGCTGTGGTGGGGCCGATGAAGTCAACAGCTGGTAAGGAACTGATGCGCGGTGCCTCCCTGTCCATCCAAAAAATCAATGCGGCTGGTGGTTGGAATGGGCGGCCGATAGAGATGATGGTCTTGGAGGAAGATGCCCAGGCCAGTGCAGAAATTATTAAGAACGGGCGTGTTGTTGCCGCCGTGGGTTTTTTGGACCATGAGCTGCTGGAAAAAGCAGAACCTGCACTGAAAGAATCAGGAATACCGGTGGTTACACCGCTCTATCTTGAAGAGAAGTCCGGTGGTTGGGCCAAAGGTATGGGGTTCTCCCCCGCAGAAGAGGCGCGCTTTATCGCCAACTATGCGCGAAATATTAAAAAGCAGCGGATTATGTATGTAATCCGTAGTGAAGATGCCAAATATGATCAGGTCGTAGAGCCCTTTGTTGAGACCTATAAACGCTTTGATACACCGGTACGGGATGTCTTTTTAGTCTCGGATGATCTTAATGCAGGTTTGTCAGAGATTACTAAAAAGATCAAAAGTATCGATTTTGGGGCGGTCTATTTGGCGATGGATCCAAAGGTGGCTGCACGTATGGTCCACCTGATCCGTAGTAGTGGTAACCCCTTGGAAGTTTTTGGTTCATCCAATATGACCACCAGCTCTTTCCAGTTTGCGCTCTCTACGTATTCAGGCAAAAATATCAATCTTCTCAGTCATGGTGTCATTGCCGCCACACCGGTATTGTTTGATACCGCCAATAATGAATCGCAACGTTTTCAGACGCTCTATCAACAAACCTATGAAGATACGCCGGGTTGGATGGCAACGCTTAGTCATGATGCGGTCTCAATTGTCCTGGGCCTTAAGTCAGGTAACCACGTTGCCCATGGTTTGACGGGGCAATATCCGCTTAACGCCCCTCTTTCTCTGCCGATTCAAGTCGGGGTCTACAATGGGCAGAACCTGATTTCAGCCCCCATTCAGCTCTCTCCACTGGCTAAAGGGGTCAACTTCAACTACGTAGATGCCCTGCGTCAAGGGCGCGTACTCTATGTTAATGACCGGTTCATGTTTAAGACCAATGTGGTCTATACCGGCTTTACGTTGCATGAGATCAGTGAGATGGACCGGCAGGATGAAACCGCTTTGCTGGATATGTCCATCTGGTTTAGATATCAGGGGAAATTCTCACCAGAGACCATGGAAGTTGCCAATGCTGTTGAGCCGGTAACGTTTGATAATCTGGAAGAGAGTAAGGATAGTGACGGTATTCGTTACCGTCGTTATCGTATCAAACAGCGTTTTAAATTAAACTTTACCCAGGATGAACGGGCCTACAGCAACCATATTGCTGGCATCTCCTTCCGCCACCAAACACTGAACCGTAATAATCTCAGTTATGTGGTGGATGTGTTGGGTATGCCCACCGGCAAGGCAATGCTGAGCGATCTGATCAAACGTCGTATTGCCAGACCTGGTGCGGGATGGCAGGTGAACAATGCATGGGTTTCCCAGAAGGTTGTTCGAGAGCGTGGCAATGGTGCCCCTCAATATGTCGGCATGACAGGAGAGCAGCCTCTCTACTCCAAGATTACTCTGGGTGTACTGTTGAAGCCCGATACCATCGTGGTGCGGGATTTTATCCCCAGTGAGTTTTTTATCTATATTGCCATCTTTGGTTTCATCGGTTCACTGGCTGCTTGGCTGACCGACCGAAAACAGTTGGGTAGTTATTGGATGTTGAACTCAATGGTTCTACGCATCATTTTCTGGCCACTTTTTGTGCTGGCGGTAGGCAACCTTCTGGTGGATTGGTCCTTTGCCAACTGGCCTCGGGGGTTAACCCAGACTCTGGTTCTAGGTTATGACAGCCTGTGGTGGTTAATTGGGGCACGCATGTCAGATATGTTTATCCGTCGGTTTATATGGGTTCCGCTGGAGAATAAAGCCCGCCGTCCTATACCCAACGTCATGAAGATGTTGGCAACATTTGTGATATTCTCCCTTGCCGTCGCAGGTATCACCGCCTTTGTGTTTAATGAAACTCTGACGAGCCTTCTGGCGACCTCTGGTGTCTTGGCTATGGTGGTGGGCTTTGCCGTGCAGGCCAACATTGCCAACGTCTTCTCCGGTATTATTCTCAACGTGGAGCGTCCTTTCCAGGTCGGAGATTATATTAAGGTGGACAATGTTTTTGGACAGGTAAGTGATATTACTTGGCGTACTGTACGCATTCTATCGTATGAAGGTCCTGTGGTCAGTCTGACCAACGCTAAGGTGTCAGAATCCAAAGTTGAGAACCACAATGATGTACCCAAAGGACTGCGTATGGAGTTGAATTTCCATATTGATGCAGATGTGGAGCCGGAGGTTATAGAAAATATTATTGGGGAGCTGGTGGAAGGTGCTGACTATATTATGGGTAAAGGAAACCCCAAACGTCCGGCGCACCAAATTCAATTTGTTGGTATAGAAAACGTCAACGGTAAATGGGTTGCGGCCTATGTAATGCGTTTTAAAGTGAGTAACTTCCTGGCCAAGATTCAGGCCAAAGGAGAGTTCTGGTTGGCCCTTCGTTTAAAGCTTAAAGAGAAAAACATTCCACTTCTTCCAACCAATAACCTCTATGGTGCCGCTGTTACGACTGAAGCTCCCAATAGTTAGGGGCCGAGCAAGTTTTCGGTCGGTTTTGGGCGATGAGGAAAAACAGAATCGGCTCTGATTATCTACGACGGATGGCTCCTTAAGCTCTAAATGGCTGATCAGAAGGGGCGTGCAATCGTGGTGGCAAAAAGCCTGGTTTTCAGACCTTAGAGAGCAAGGGCTCTTATGAAGGAGGCCTTGCTTTTTGAACATCCCAAAGGGACGTTTCAGCAAGGCTGACGTTCGTGACAGTGGTGGGCAGGTTACCCAATTGTGGGATGGTTTTGATCTCACCGTCAATCCGTAGTTAAGCGGTTGTCGCTCCCATTGAATAGGTCCAAGCATGTTTACTGTGGGTCGTGGGGGGGAAGCAAAATCAGCTCTGATTTTCTGGCATGGCTGGCTTTTTTTCTCCTTCTTGGGGGTAGGGCGCAACCGCATTATAGAATGTTCGAGGCCGTTGTAGACCCCAAGTGGCAGCCGAGCTTCTTTATCTCCCCAACCATAGCTCTGTCACCGGTTTTTTGATCTCAGGCAAGTCTATCCCTGGGGTGAAAAGGCCATGAGGGGCGATCATTTTGAACATAGAATAGAGAAGAAGGTTTGCACATTACGTCATAAGCAAGTGAATGATGATTGAACAGCACCCTATGGGATAATCTGCATACTATGCTGAGCACAATGGTCACGGTTTACGTCAGGAATTTTCCTAACAGTCCAATCCGTGGTAACCGTTTTTCTGTTCGTATGGAGCTTAATATGGTTGGTAAACCGTGCTGTTTTAAGGCGGCTTTTGCCTGGGTTAAGCCTTTTCCATAGATCGGGTCTTTGGAATCGTTCAGTTGCTTTAAACGAAACTTAGCCATCGGTGTTTTTTGTTCACGCAGCCACAAAAACTCCATTAAACAGCAGAGTCCTTCCTCATCACGTTTAGATAGACCCCGCACCTTGTGCCATGCAATCCATGCATGAGTGAACTCATGTACCGCCACCATGCAGAAATGTTCTTTTGGTAATCCTTTTAAAATTAGAATCTCCTCGGGCCGATGATCCATAACCTTTTTGCCTTGCATCGTCGTGCGCGTTCGGCAGAGTCCCCGGACCTCATCTCGACGGTTTTTGGATGCTTTGCGAAGGGTTTTGTTGTTAACAAGAGTGAGCGGAATTGTTGTTGGGTCAATATCTAGGTTTAGCTTGGAAAGAAAAGCACACACAGATCGCGTCAGTTGTGAAGCTTGCTTTGAATCTAAAATGGCTGTCGGGTGGCAGAGGTTACAGATGGAAGGACCACCTCGATGCTCAACCCCACCTCTTGTTAATGCCTCGGAAATTAAGCGGCCACAACTTTGGCATTTTACAAGACGTTTTTGATGGTCTGCACAATACTGATTGTCCCAGGCATCTTGGATAAAGGTTTTTGCCATGGGCTTGTTGCAGATCTGGCAGCGTGGGGCATTGGTTTTAATCAAGCAGTTTTCATGAAAGGGTACCCCCTTATGCTCGGCAAACTTCTTTTTGATACGCTTATGGCATGCGGCGCAAGTAAAACAATCAGGGTGCCAGTCTCGGCCCATACCCCGCATTATTTTATCCGTAATCGGCTGGTGACATTTGGCACACTTGGGCGCGTGCTGTTGCGTATGGCAACTGGGGTGGTAGGGGTGACCTTTGTGGGTTGAGAAAGTCCCATCCCTTATGGGCTTACCACAAGAATGACAGACAAAACAGGCAGGGTGAAGAGCGCCCTGTGGTGTCTTAAGGTAACGCCCTGAGATCTCTCTTCTACATTTTTGGCACTTCACAAGGTTAGTCCGCCATGCTGCAGAGTCTCAAAACGTAACGATCAGTCATGACCACTGTTTTCTGCGCATTGCGCATTGATCGGTAGTTTAGGTAGCTGCATAAGCATGGCGCCGTAGCGATTGCGATCAAAGGGTTGACGATGGTTTTTTACCATAAAAAGCTCATGGATGAAGACTTTTGCCATCATGCGCCGAGCTTCGATGACCTCAAAACCTGATCGGATCAAGTGAGCCAGTGCGCGACGGGCTTCGGGAAATTGGTCGGATCGAATCTGCTGTTCAATGGCATCCAGCGCATTGTCCAACAGCATAGAGTGGGGCTGCATGGCGCCCTCCCTTTGTTGGCGTGTTTTTTTAAAGGGAGCTATGGTGCAATAGTGTTTGGATAGGGTCAATGGATCGATAGAAGGGAACGAATAACTTTTTTTGGAGAAACCGTTTTTTCTGTGCTTTATATTTTAGGTGTTTTTATCTATCAGCTGTTCCGACCAGACACCTTACCCAACCTGCATTGATCGGACAAAACCAGAAATTTAGCTTATATCAATCCATATGTGTTGCCCGCAAAGCCAATTTTGAATGGGCTGAGAGATGGTCTTGGTTATAAACGCTGTCTTTGCGTTTTCTCGGTTTGTTGTTTTTTTCTGAGTACTCTTTTTTGGTTTCGAACGTCTTCTATCATTTCATATAGGAGAGGATCCTCAGGAGGTTTCCCCCACCTGCGTTGATAGGTCTGGTGAAAGATCTGAAGAAACGATCGAAATAAAAGATGCGCTTATCGAACAAACTTGATGATGTAAAGGGATGGGTTAGGCTCTCGAGGCTATCGGTTTTGGCCAAATGCCATCTTTGTGGGTAGCCTGTGTCCCGCCTGTTTATATAAGCAGCTTTATGGCCAATCAAAGAGGTCGGTGACTGGGGGGGATTGTATGGTTTTCAGCGTGTCGCGATAGAGTGAAGGATAATAGAGCTGCCCGCCGCAGAAGAGTTCAAGCTGTTATGACAATCGTGTTAAGAAAGATATCTCATTCTCCAGTTTAAGCGACTGGCCTGACTCTTTTTTATCTTTCAACAGACTCTGTAGCCTGCTTGTACCTATAGGGAGAGCTTTGCCCAAAATAGGTCGCTATTGAGGTGAGGAATATGACTCTTTTACCGGTATGGCTGGTATGTGGATTTTTAAAAGAGCCCTCTCAAAGAAAAGTGTGGAAAGTCCCCTGTTGCAACGTCGTGAGCTGTTGGCCTTTTATGCGTCTTTAAAAGAGTGGATGTTTCCGACTGTTGTTATAGCATCGTTATTTGTCATGGATGCCCACTGTTTTTAGCCATCATAGATCAATAACGTATAGGTGTATTAATCAATGTTTAAATGACCGTGTCATTGCATCCTCAATAGGTCATGATGGCAAAGATTATGCGTAAATAACGATGGTGGACGCTCACCATGGAATGTATGGTCCGTTAGAGCCATACTCAGGTTATCCGAATTGACTTATAAAAAAGCCTGTTGTGACGGCTAAATAACGTGTTGTATGGCCTGTATGTTATTTGTGATAAATGGGTTCTATAAGGATGATATCCTTTTTGGTGGTTGTTGGTGTCTGTCGAATGAGCCCAGGTTTCGTTCATGTCAAGCGTGATGAATGGTCTGCATCTGTGGATCCATACCTTCAGCACTGTTTGCGTGCAAAATGTCGTGGTGATGGCTGTTATTGCGTATATGATCAGCCGGTAGAGACCTTGGAAACTGAAACGATAGTGCCCGTCCATTAGTCTGAACCAAACGCTAGGGAAGTAAGGTCGAATGATGAAAGAAGATGAGATATATGAGATGCTTACAGAGGTTTTTGTGGATGTGTTCGATCTGGATGAATTAGATCTGAGCCCTCAAACCTCGGCCCAGGATATTGAAGAGTGGGACAGCATGAGTAATATCCAAATGTTAGTGGCCGTTGAGCGGGCCCTGAACATTCGTTTCTCAACCGTTGAGGTTAGTGGTAATCGTAATGTGGGAGAATTTGTGCAGATGATTCTTTCCAAGCTCAACAGCTGACTCGAACCATTTGTTATGCGCTACCTCTTAGAAGATCTTCCTTGGTTGCCTCATCCTCCCGCTGATTTTAAAGCCCAGTGTAAGCAACTGCCGACCAGCGCCAACCCGTGGCTTGAGGCCTTGGATCTCGCCCTTTATCGACTGGATGACCGACAGTTGATGACTCTGTCCCGTGCCTGTTCGGCTCTGCCGAGCCCCAAGAGTGAGGTGGGGCGGCTTTTAAGGCCTTTTAAATTGGCTGTCACCGGTAACTGTACGTTGGATATGCTGGCTCCGATATTAATCGCCAGTGGTTTGCGTCATGGCTTGCAGCTGGAGGTGACCACGGGTGGGTTCAATCAAACCGCCATGGAGGCTTTAAACCCGAACTCTCCGTTACTTGCCAACACTCCTGATGGTGTGTTGATGTTTCTGGACCATAACGGATTAGAGCTCTCTGGAAGCGAGGGGGATTCTTCTGAGCATGAACCCGCCAAGGAGGCGCTTCAATACCTCACTAAACTGGCGCATGCCTTAAGCCAAAATGGTGTAAAAAACATTTTGGTGCATACCATCGTTCCTCCCCCGCTGGCGCTTTTGGGCCATTTGGAGAGCCGCATACCACAGGGCCAGTCCTTTCAAATTGAGCAATTCAACCAGATGCTCCGGGATGAAGCCTATAAACAGGGGTGGGTTCTTTTGGATCTTGCCCACCTTGTGATGCAAATAGGTTCCACAAGGTGGTTTGATCCGATTAAGTGGCATCTGGCCAAACTTCCCTTTGATCCGGCTTTTCTGCCTTTGTATGGAGATCATGTCTGTCGTTTGTTGGCAGCAAATCTTGGCCAAACGCGTAAATGTTTGGTTCTGGACTTGGATAATACGTTGTGGGGGGGTGTCATCGGTGATGATGGCTTGGATGGCATTGTGCTTGGCCAGGGCGATCCCATGGGGGAGGCGTTTGTTGCTTTTCAGAAGCTAGTACTCTCCTTAAAAAAGCGAGGTGTTATTCTCGCGGTCTGCTCCAAAAATCAGGAAGAAACCGCTCTACAGCCTTTTCGTGCCCATCAGGATATGGTTTTGAAAGAGGCGGATATTGCGGTGTTTATGGCCAACTGGAACCCCAAGTCAGAAAATTTAAAGGCCATAGCCCTCCAACTTAATATCGGTCTAGATAGTCTGGTGTTTGTAGATGATAACCCTGCTGAGCGTGAGCAAGTTCGTACGGCTTTTCCTCAGGTAGCTGTGGTGGAGCTGCCCGAAGATCCTGCCTATTATGGTTGGACGCTTCTGGGTGGCGGTTGGTTTGAAAGCCTTCGTTTTACCCAGGAGGATACTCTGCGGGCCGATCAATATCGTGCCGAACAGCAGCGTCAACAGCTTCAGCTCAGCACTCTTGATTTGACCGATTTTCTCATTTCGCTGGCCATGCAAGGACAAATGGGGGGCTTTAATGCACAAGATCGCCGTCGGGTCACGCAGCTGATTAACAAGACTAACCAGTTCAATTGTACCACCTTGCGCGTAACGGAAGAGGAGGTTGCGGCCTACCAGATCCAAGAAGACCGTTTTGGTGTGCAGATGCGTCTTCAAGACCGATTTGGAGATCATGGCTTGATCAGTGCGATAGCTGGGCATATGGATGAACAGCACTGGTATATCGATCTATGGGTCATGAGTTGCCGAGTGTTTAACCGGCAGGTGGAACATGCCATGCTCAATGAGCTAGTTGCCCAGGCACGGCGTCGAGGGGTGAAAATCCTGGTGGGGCGCTATCTCCCCACCCAACGGAATAAGGTGATCCAAACACTGTTTGTGGATTTTGGTTTTTCCCCCATGTCTGGTGATGATGAGTGTTGGTCTCTAGATTTAACCCGCTATGAGTCCCGCAAACATTGTATTGAAATGATGCCTTACCAAACAATCTCTGTTGAAGATCAAGCGTAAAGAAAGATCAGGTTGTGGCGACAAACCCGATGAAGATCTCTCATGCCCAAAGTCAAGCTTTTGCCAAGCTTTCCGGTGACCACAACCCCATTCATCTTGACCCCTTATACGCACGTCGCTTGCCCTTTGGTCAATCGGTGGTGCATGGTCTGCACGGGGTTATGTTGGCACTTGACCTACTGCTAGCTCAGTGCGAGCGCCCCCATGCCTTGGTGAAGCTGAAGGTACGTTTCAGCCGTCCCATAGGACATGATCAACCCTTTACTCATCAATTGCAGAAAAAAGAGGGCGGGCATTTTCGGATTAAATTACAAGCCCAGTCACACATTTGCACAACCCTGTCCGGTCAGCTGATCCCAGCTGCTGAAGTCAAGGCTGTGGCTCGACCTGATCTGCCTGAGATGATGGCTCCACACCGGGCAGATTGGAAAGAGATTGTCGCCGCCGAAGGTACCATACCCCTCCACTGGTCCTGTGCAGAAGGCAGGGCGTTATTCCCCCATTTAGGGCGGCGACTACAAGGTGATCAGGCCGCAGTGCTGTTAGCCCTAACCCGTTTGGTGGGGATGTGGTTGCCGGGTGAACACTCCCTGTTTGGTGGCTTTACCTTCCGCTTTGCTTCCATACATACCCATGAGGATCCCTGTTTAACCTATCGAGTTACCCATGCAGACGAGGCACGCCGTCTTTTGGAACTCTCTCTTGAAGGGGCTATGGGTAAGGGGGGTGTTAGCGCCTTTGTACGTTCTGTTCCTGTGAAGCAAGTTAGCTTGGCAGCTTTGCGCCAACAGGTATCTCCTGAGCTTTTAGTTGGGCGTCGGGTCTTGGTCGTAGGCGGTAGCCGAGGAGTAGGGGAGGTTATCGCTAAAGTAGCCCTGGCCATGGGGGCGCAGGTGCATGTTACCTATCACCGCGGGAGCCAGGAAGTTGATCAACTCATACAAGAGGCCAGCCAGGAATCCTTGCTCTTAACTTCCAGTCCTCTGAACGTATTGCAGTGTACCCCCAATCCTTGGCCTGAATTATGGCAGAAGGGTCCTTTTGACCTGTTGACTTACTTTGCGACACCAGCCATTAGCCTAAACCCCTATCAGGGCTGGCAGCAGTCTCTATTTGACAAATATATGAGCTACTATGTGGCCCCTTTTATGCGTCTTGCTGAAGTAGCGATGGCCGATAAGCAACAACCGGCACAACCAATGGTTATGCTTCAGCCCAGTACCATTTTTGTTGCTGAGCCAACTGTGGGTGCCCTTGAATATGCTGGCGCTAAGTCGGCATTAGAGATTTGTGGTCGCTATCTTGAAGCTCAACATCCATCCCTTGCCGTTCTTACCCCCCGTCTTCCCAGGCTCTTGACCGATCAAACTGGCATGCTAGATGCTGAATTAGTAAAAGACCCTGTTCCGGAAGTGATAACCCTTTTGAAACAGTGCGCTCGTAGTTAATGCTCTTCCTCGCTAATCTATCTATAGTGGTTGTTTGAATGGTTTTTAGTTCACACATATTTCTCCTCGCGTTTCTGCCCACAGTACTTGTGCTGTTTTATCTATTGGGCCGCCTGGGGGGGCAGAGTGCCGCAATAACCTGGCTTGCCTTCGCATCACTGTTTTTCTACGGTTGGTGGAACCCGATCTATCTGCTGCTTATTGGTGTGTCTATCCTATTCAACTATGTCGTTGCTCTATCCTTGTGTCAAAACTGGTTACGAGATGATGGGCGTATGCCGTTGTTAGTGGGCGGTTTGCTCGGCAACTTGGCGCTGTTGGGATATTTTAAATATACCAATTTTTTCATCGATAATTTTAATGCGGTGACAGGTGTAGGGGTGCAGGTTGTTCCTATCATCCTGCCCCTTGCCATCTCTTTTTTCACCTTTCAGCAGGTCGCCTATTTGGTGGACGCCTTTCAATTCAAAAAAGCAGAGCCTCACTTCATTCGTTATACTTTGTTTGTCAGTTTCTTCCCCCAATTGATTGCTGGGCCGATTGTTCATCACAAAGAGATGTTGCCCCAGTTTGAAAGTGCGCGCACTTTTCGCTTTCAGCCGGATATCTTCGCCTTGGGCATTTCAATCCTGATTCTTGGCCTGGCTAAGAAAGTGCTGTTGGCTGACAATCTCGCTTTATTGGCAAACCCTGTTTTTGACTCCGTGGCTCATGGCGGGAGCATCTCTACCCTGACTGCTTGGGTAGGAGGCGTGGCCTATACGTTCCAACTTTATTTCGATTTTTCCGGCTACTCAGAGATGGCCATCGGCTTAGCATTGATGTTTGGTATTCGCTTGCCCATAAACTTCAATGCGCCATTTAAAGCATCCAGCATGTTAGAGTTTTGGCGTCGTTGGCATATGACATTATCCCGCTTTTTGCAGGAGTACCTCTTCATGCCCCTCTCGATGAAGGAGGTGCGCATGAACCTGTGGACCATGCCGCTGATGAGCTTTATCATCACCATGCTTTTTGGGGGGTTATGGCATGGTGCCCAATGGACCTTTGTTGCCTGGGGGTTGTTTCACGGTGTGTTGCTGGCGATTAATCAGAGCTGGCGGAACTGGAAAAAACGACGGGGATGGTCGAAGCGAGATGGCTGGTGGAATCACTCTCTACTGGGGGTGCCGCTTACTTTTCTTTGTGTCCTTGCCTCTCTGGTGGTCTTTCGATCGGCGGATCTAGGCACAGCTGGGCAAATGTATCAGGCCATGCTCGGTTTTGGTGGCAAAGATGCTGTCGAGACAAGCTCTGTGGCTTTGGCGGCTTGGCCGTGGTTATCGGCAGCTGCGATTTTGGTATGGTGGGCCCCCAATCTGGTTCAGCTAATGCGAGATCACCAGATCGTCACAGATACCCTGAAAATCCCCCCCCATTGGTTGCAGAAAGGGAAATCCCCATTCTTGCTTTGGCGGCCCAGCCTCTTTTGGGGTGTGGTATTGTCGGTCTTAGCATTCCTTAGCGTTTTACGCATGAATGAGGTAAACGAATTCCTCTATTTTCAGTTTTAGCTTCTGGAATGCCATCATGAATCAGAACACCTCTTCACCTCGTTTCCTGCTCATTTTGATGCTTGTTCTGACAGGGCTGTTGGGTGGCACCCTCGGGATTAATCTGTTTTTTGATCCGTTATGGCATGCTGGGGGTAATCAACTGCGAGGGGTAAATTACGCCTTTAACGAACGTTATATGGTTCTAAATCGGCTTAAAAGGGTATTGCCGAAGGTGGACTGTATTCTGTTTGGCAGTTCTCGCGCAACACTGCTGGATAGTAGCCGTATTCCCGGCCAGCGTTGTGTGAACATCTCTTTTTCCAATGGTCATGTTCGGGAATTTCTTGCCATTACCCGCTATTTGAAACGGCATAAGGTAGAGGTCAAACGCTTAATCTTTAGTGTCAATGAGGTGAGTTTTCTCTCTTACTACAATCAGAGTGGTAAGGATCTTCCTGATTATATCGAAAACCCAACCCTCTTTCCGTCCATGATTAAAGACTATACCAGTTGGGGGGGCGTAGACTTCAGTTGGCGCACTTTTCGTGGACGTTCACCTCTGCCCCGTGCTTATCAGAAAAATGAGGATGGTGAGTATACCGGTTTTATTCTTCCATGGGCTTTAAATCAGGGCTATCACCCCAGCCAGAAGATGGCGGCGCATCCAGCCCTAAAAGATGCTATGACAAAGGAAAATCTCGCTCTATATGAAGCGTTGTTGAACATATATCCTCAGGCGAAGAGTATGGGTATCGTGATGCCCGTCAGTGACTGGGAACAGGCACGGATGTCGCTATTGGGGAATTTGTCGGAGTATCTTGAGATACGTCATGCCCTGAGTAGAATGTTCTCTCAAGGGTTGGTGGACTTTTCCATTCCCTCCCCGTTAACCCGTCGAGTAGATATCACCTATGATGGCCTGCATTATGATCCGAAGGTGCTCACGCCCATTTTAGACCATTTGAGTGGCCGTCCACAGGCTTCTGGAGGGACGCAAGTGAAGGCGCTCTCTCTTGAAGTGTATCAGAATATGGTTGAGCGCCAGATTAAACCTTTTATACAGGCGCGGGCGCTCTCCGTTTCCGTAGAACCCCCATAAAGTACATCTTAGCCCATGGACACTCTGCGAAGTTCAACGGAATGATATCCTCAATGGCTTTTATATGAATCGTTTGGGGGGGTATGACAGAGGGATTATGACGGTGATTTGTATACAATACCTGTCGTCACAATCCATATATTTTGGTCGTTGTGTCGTAGAGATCTAGGGCTCCTGATGTCGGAGGCGTTGCGCGAGATAAAGCTTATCAGTCGATCGTGCAGAAGCCTCTTTAGGCATGAGGGATCAGAACCATTTTTTAGGATGGCATGTAAGCTGTTTACTAGAGATCAATGCAAAGCAGCCTCAGTTTCTTCTCCTCTTAATGTTTAGGGGGGGTAGGGCTTGCCAAAGCTAGACAAAACAATGGCTCATTCTTATCTTGAACCTTTTTAGGGAAGCTTTTGGGGGGGATGACACCTAAACTGGCTCTTCTTCTTGAGAGGGGTTGGTAAGAAGGTGCAAACCCGGCAGCAGGTGTACAATGAAGAACGGCTCTAGTTCAGCCATTGGAAATGTGCCCCTAACCGAGTACCGTAGTCACCCTATCATAGGGGAGATCGCTTGACGTAACCCGGTCTTAATGGGGTGGCCTGCACACCCTTAACCGTGGTTTGGGCGCAGTATTAAACAGGTGGGGCCATGTCCGTCTTTTTGGAACACGCAAAAAAACAGTTTAGTCGTATGCTCTCTCGCGGTGACCGAGAGATCTACTCTATCACCCATGGGTGTTTTGACCGTACCTATTGGTGTTGGAAGTTTACCGATTTTTGTGGTTCCCGTTTTCAGGAGTCCACCTATAGCTTGGCTTGGATGATCACCCACCCGGATGCATCCCGTGCTGTGCATGATCATGCTTTGGTCGAGACCTTTAATGCCGCCGTTCAATTTTGGACAGGTCTACAGCATACGGATGGTTCATTTGATGAAGCCTACCCTAATGAACGCTCATTAGCGGCCACCGCCTTTACCGGTTTTTATGTGGGAGAAGCCTACCTGTTGGGCCAAGCGCACCTGACCCCCCAAGTTAAGGCCCATGCCAAACAGAGCATGGAACGGCTTGGTGACTGGTTGTGCCGTAACGATGAGACCCACGGTGTGCTCACCAACCACCTGGCCGCCGCCGCCGCCGCCCTGTTGGCGGCACAAGAGGTTACCGGTCATGCTCGTTTTGGCCAACGTAGTGACTATTTTATTCAGCGTATTTTAGACCACCAATCGGAAGAAGGGTGGTATGAGGAGTATGGCGGGGCTGACCCTGGTTACCAAAGCCATGCGCTCTTTTATCTGGCGCGTTGCTGGCAAAAGACCAACAGCAAACCGTTGCTGGAAAGTATGCGACGTTCCGTGGCTTTTTTTACCTATATGATCTACCCCAACGGTACCATTGGGGGGGACATGGCCAGCCGCAATACCGAGTTTTATTATCCTGCAGGGTTTGAAATGCTGGCCCCTGTTTGTGAAGATGCCGCACGCATTGCTCAGTTTATGCGCCCTGCTGTGGAGCGGGCCGAAGCGGTTGGCTTGCCTATGATGGATGCCTATAACTTTTTTCCACTGCTCAATAACTATCTCTTTGCAGCGGACCATTGCGACTGGAACCCGCGCTCTGTCATGGCAGAAAACCCCGCCCCCTTACCCTGTGAACAGCCTGTTCATAAGGTCTTTGAGCAAGCGGGTATTCTAATCCATGGAACAGAGGCTTACCATGCGGTGGTGGGGTTATCTAAGGGTGGGGTTATCCGTGTCTATAACCGCCAAGATCAGGCGTTGGTCCTTAGCCACAGTGGTTATCTGGCGGTGACCGAGCAGGATAAAGTGATCAGTAATCAACGCTTGACCCTGCCTGCTACGGCAACCCATGATGCCTCAGGTTGCGAAGTTGAAAGCACGTTTGTGCGGGTTAACCAACGTGTTATGACCCCTTGGCTGTTTATGGCTTTTCGGATCTTTACCTTGACGGTTGGGCGCAGTAAGCGCATGGCCTATTGGGTTAAACAGCAGCTGGTACGGGTGTTGATTAATGCCAGAGATGCCTCGCCACTGACTATGAAACGTCATATTATTTGGGCGCCAGATGGGGTGAAGGTGGTAGATCAACTGCAAAAAACAACCACTTCATCCGATTTAAAAGCCATGACACCGTGCCGAAAGTTTGCCCCCATCCATATGGGCTCCTCTCGCTATTTTGAACCACAAGAGCTAACAGCCGTACCGTTGGCCGAATCCGATACCTCCACAGAGAAGCTGTTGGAAGAACTTAACCATCAAGGTAAGCTAACCCTGACTTGGCAATGGTTTGCAGAGGAAGAGAAATGATCTCAGTCGTTTGTCCGTTTTATAATGAAGAGGCCATTCTGGAAAAAGCCATCCTGCATATGCTCAGTAGCCTGGAGAGCTTGGATGATGACTGGGAGTTGGTGGTGGTTAACGATGGCTCCTTAGATAGCTCTCCGTCCATTGCCCAAGCGCTTGCTCAGCAGCATGACCGTTTGCGTTTGGAGGGGTATGAGGTCAACCAGGGGCGTGGGGCTGCCATTCGCCATGGGGTTGCCGCAGCGCGTGGAGAGCTGGTGGTGGTGACGGAAGTGGACTGCTCCTGGGGGGACCGTATTGTTCATGAGATTATTGCGCAGTTTCGTCAATATCCCAAAACGGACATGGTCATTGCTTCCCCCAATCTACCCAGTGGGGGCTACCGTAATGTGCCCCAAAAACGGGTTATGATTAGCCGTTTGGGTAATCATATTTTACGCGTTGCGCAATCCAAGGCCATTACCATGTACACCGGTATGACCCGTGGCTACCGTAAAGAGAAGTTTATGAGCCTGCCTTTGACCATGAATGGCAAAGAGATGCATCTAGAAGTGGTGCAGCAAGCGCTGGCATTGGGTTTTACCATTCGGGAGGTGCCCGCCTGGTTGGAGTGGAAAGACCATAAACTGGCCAAGCCCAATGCACTGCCTCGTAAATCCTCCAGTAAAATTCCCAAGCTTATTCAAAGTCATTTGATGTTTAGCTTGGTTACGGCCCCCTTTCGGTACATTTTTCCGGCCGCATTGGGTCTACTCCTTATGGCGATATTCTTTGCCGGATGGTCGTTTGTCAATCTTGGCAATCCTGACCCCTCTATCTATACCTTTCTTGTCGCGATCCTACTCTTTTTGTTTGCCTTCTTGGTGTTGACTATGGGGGTGATTTCCCATCAAAACCTCTCCTTACACAAAGAGCTATGGCGTGTGCGTTCCTCCCTGCAAGAGATCACAGAAGAGTTGAAGAAAAAAAACGACAAAGCGTAAAACAGGTTGCTGAATCATGCGGGCTGTCTATGGAACGAAGTCGATTGTGTGGGTGCGGTCGATGGTACGGGGGCGGGAGCGGTGTCACAAAGGTATATGCTTGAGAGGGTGTGCATGCCTGGCGTGAGCGTTTTTTTACCAGAGGGCTACCATGTAAAAATGGGGGCTCGTCTCGCACCCTGAGTAGATCCTGAATATATCCGCGGCCCTTTTGGCCTCCTATTCCGCCATAGGGTTCATGGCGTAAGTTTAAGGGGAGATATGTTTTCTGCCCCCGTTATGGCTGTGAACAGAGGGTCTAGAGAGCAACTCCTGGAGTGTGCCGGTTATGTGGGGAAGGGGGCTGATGCATCACGTTGGTATGCGCCAGACCTATGGCTTGAGCATAAACATCCGACGTGAAAAAGCAGGGTTAAGTGATTCACCCGCACACACTCGGTTCCCCCAAAAAAAGCGTGTGGCGGTACACCACACACGGATCAGGCGCATGATTGACCGCGACAGGTTTGGCCAAAAGGTGGTGTTCAGCCTGCCGAGACACCACCGATAAGAGCTCGCCTTCTTAATCGGGCGTCGCCACAGGGGCTCGGTGCGGCTTATGGTCTTTCTGCTTGGTCGATCACGATTTCTGGCACGGGGAAGCCGCAGCTCCTTCAGGATTTCTTGACCGTGGCATAGATCATAAAGCCGGTATACTTATCCAAGAAACGATGGAGAACGTGGGGGGTTTTTATCGGTAAAGCCCGCGCAGGAAAAAAGTGTAAATAGATATCCTGCACCTCAAAGTGCGGAGAGAGCATCTCAACAAACTGTTGTTTGGAATAGGCTTTTCCTATGGGGTTTTCATCGCCGTCATATAGACGCACAATTTCCTCTGCACCCCCAGTTGAAAAAATCTTTTCCCTACCGCGCCCCTTCATGCCTCCGCCAAGTTTGCTGAGGATAATGCCGGCCCACTTTAGAATGCCCCAGTTTCTTAAAAAAACATTCTTATAGTAGACGCTTAGGCTTGCTGTTCCTCCGGGTTTAAGTACCCGAGCAATTTCCGCTACACATGCCTCTGTATCAGGGGTATGATGAATAACGCCTTGGCAGTTAACATGGGTAAACGAGCCATCATCAAACGTTAGATTTTCAGCATTTTGCTGACTAACATCAGCAGAAACACCGTAGATTTCGCACCTGGATTTTGTCAGCTTTAAGGCATTTTTCGTCAGATCTGCCGACGTGATGTTATGGCAGCCATGCTTCCAGAGTTCAATGGTCCAGAAACCAGGGCCACATCCCAGGTCGAGAATTTTTTCACGATTGGCTTCCTGTGGAACACAGCGGGGGTCAAACTGGCCCGCAAAACAGTCCGAGATATAGACGTCTCTATGCTCTTCAAAAAAGGGCTTTGTGCCTGGCGTGTGGTTAGATTCACCACTCCATAAAGGGTTGGCTTCCCAAAAATCTTGCACATCATTAACGCTTGGATTTGACATTGTTATGTATTCCTCTGTTTTTGCCATTTCAATCCTGCCCAGGGCCAGTGATGTACCATCAGCATGGCAAAATGTATCCAAACTAAGTAAAACGACCGCATGTTGGATGTTTACTCTGTTTTTTTAGTGTTTGACGCTTACCCAAAAATATAACAAGCGTTTGTCATGTTTTTGGGTGATCACCACAAACGATTGTAGGGTTGGTTAAAGAGAGAATGAAGAGATCTTGTGACGAGGTGCAAGCTTGTCTCGTTTTATTCTCTTAACGACGTACCATCCCAGCTCTACGTACTTCTCTCTTATGGAGCAATCCTCTGCAAACACCCCAATTCACATGGGGTTTGGTTATTCTGCCATCGCTATAAAGACTTTAGAATTTATATCAAAATCAAATATCTAACTTCTTTGTGGTCGTTGGAGAAAAGGGGGGTGTCGCACCCTGGTTAATCCACTCTAACCGCTGCCATTTCAGAGTCATGTTCCCTAGGTGTTGAGGAAAAAGTTCATGGCTATGCTATCCGTCGCTTGCCTTATCTATGTCAGCGAGAACAGCAGTAACGACGGCAAACACGCAAAGGATATGCCGATGGTGGGGCAGAGGGCCAATCCTCACCTTTTCTGGGTGGATCCCTCATTATATTGGTAAGGGTAAGACCCCGTACATCGAGCAAAAATACACTGCACCTAGAGAAGCAGGTTCAAACGCTTGACCAGAAAAAATATTTGTTTTACAAAATCATTGAGGCGCACAACAAGGCTTATCGAGCATTTATAAACCATGACGAATTTGGCCAAAATGGCTCATTCAACCCATGTGAGATACTGCTATGATTCAATCTGTTTTAGTTAATCCACCCATGACTGCGGCAGAGAACTATGGTGATCTGGCGGATATGTCGCCTGAATTTCCTCTGCTTGGGTTGGCTTTTATGACAACTTACGCCAAACAGGCGGGGCACCATGTGGCGTTATTGGATCTGGCCAATGCGACCATAGACCAAGCGGTGGCCCAGCTGGCTAAGTATGATCTGGTCGGTATGAGCGCCTATATTACCAATGTGCGTTCGCTCTCTATTTTGGTGCAGCGTCTTAAACAAGCCTACCCGCATCAAACCCTTGTGATTGGTGGGCCTCACGCGACTCTGTTTCCCCATGATTTTGAAGAGTGGCCGGTCGATTATGTGGTGTCGGGGGAGGGGGAGCAAATTTGGGTAAGCTTATTGGAAGCCTTGAACCAGGGCATACCCCCTAAACCAATGCCCGGCTTGGGTATGCGCCAAGCCATGGGTAAGCTGGTTATTGCTGGCAAGGCTGATGTGGTGAACAATTTGGATGAGATCGGTCCTCCAGATATCAGCCAATATGATATGGCGCGCTACTATAGCCCCATGCATATCCGTGGAAAAAAAGTCATCCATACCCTAACAACCCGTGGTTGCCCTTTTAAGTGTACCTTCTGTGCTGCAACGGAGGTGATGGGGCGCACCATGCGGTTTCGTTCCGTGCCTGATGTCATTGAGGAGCTTAAGCGGTATCGAGATCAGGGCTATGATTCCCTGATGTTCTACGATGATATTTTTACCATCCGCAAACGTCATGTCTTTGAGTTGTGTGAAGCCATGGCGCAGAACCATTTAAAGTTTAAATGGACCTGCTTTACGCGCACCAATGCGGTCAATGATAGGGATATGTTGGCTGCCATGCGGCAAACAGGGTGTTATCTGATCACGTTTGGTTGTGAAACCGCCCATGATAAAACCTTGGCTCTCATGAAAAAAGGATTGACCCAAGAGGATAATGTGCGTGGTATTGAAAATGTGCATCAAGCAGGGATAAAAAGTCTCTCCTCTTTTATGATTGGCTTACCCAATGAAACCGCAGAGGATATTCAGCGCACCATCGATTTTGCAACACGCTCCAAACTTACGTTTGCCGTATTCCCCATTTTTGAACCGTTTAAGGGTACGGCCATTTACGAAACCTGCAAAGAGACTGGGCGCTGGGTTAATATTAAGGGCGAAAAAAATAGTTTACTGGTCGATGACGAGACCATTTGGGTGCCCAACACCATCTCTCGGGCAGAGATCCAACGACTGGCCGCTAGCGCCTTTAAACAGTTCTATTTCAAACCTGATCGTCTCATGAAGGTGGCCCACCATGCGTTATGGACATTGCCACCGGCGCGGGCATGGAAATTTATGCATGGTGGTTTGTCTTATTTCCTCCGTAAGAGCAAGGACGTCTCTGCTGGGCTGCTTCAGGGTTCCCGCTATTAAGCGTTCTTTTTTTCCCTATACCCAGGCTTGAAGGCAATGTCGGGCATGGTTAAAGCATAGGTGGTCACGCTATACTCTTCGCGCAAATGGTTTTAAAGGTCCATGGCGTTGATCAGTTTTACCTGTGTGATGGGAGCAGAGTATGTGTGGTATAGCAGGAACGGTTGGAACACCAGGTGATGCTCAAGCTCTGATCTCCACCATGACAGCGTTGCTGAGCCACCGCGGGCCAGACCATCAGGGTATTCATCATGATGGGGATGTGGCCATTGGGATGCGCCGCTTAAGCATTATTGATCTCAGTAGCGGTAATCAGCCAATCTCTACCCAAGATGAGCGCTACACCATTGTCTTTAATGGTGAAATTTATAACTATCGTACGTTGCGTTCTGAGTTGATCGAGCAAGGGTGCCATTTTCAGACCCATTCGGATACCGAAGTTATTCTACAGCTTTACACCCTGCATGGACCGGCGTGCTTGCAACATTTGCGCGGTATGTTCACCTTTGCCATCTGGGACCGTGTTAAGCGAAAGCTCTTCGTCGCCCGTGATCGGCTGGGTATTAAACCATTGTACTATTGGCAGCAGGGTCAACATCTGCTGTTTGCCAGTGAGATGAAATCTCTGTTGGCTTTTGCAGGGGTTCCTCGCCACCTTCATTATGGCAAGCTTAACGAATTTCTGACCTTACGCTATGTGCCGGGTCCAGAAACGCTTTTACGTGATGTTCATAAACTGCCAGCTGGGTGTTGTTTAACTTGGCAAAAAGGTGAGGTCAGCATTGAACCGTATTGGTCCTTGCCTGAAGCCGCCGCTGCCTGGGATGTGCCCCACACCCAGGCCGAGTGGCAGGCCCAGTTTGATGATTTGGTGCAGGAGTCCATTCAACTACGCATGATCAGTGATGTTCCGCTTGGGGCTTACTTAAGTGGTGGGTTGGATTCCAGCAGCATCGTTGCCACGATGGCTCAGATGAGCAACCAACCCGTCAAAACCTTCTCCATCGGTTTTGGTTGGGAAGGCGATGAGTTGGAAGAGGCGCGTATCATGGCCCAGCAATTGGGGTGTGATCATCATGAGGTGCTATTTAAACCCGAGCATTTTGACCTGTTACCGGAAATTGTTTGGCACAGTGATGAGCCGTTGGGTGATGCCATTGTTATTCCAACTTACCTGTTGGCCGCAGAGGCGGTTAAGCATGTTAAAGTGGTCTTGACTGGGGAGGGGGCTGATGAAACGATGGGTGGGTACATGTTCCATAAGATCATGCGCTTATCCAGCTATTATCAGAAGTTCATGCCCGCCACCATCCACCGCCATATGGTCGCGCCCCTGGTGGCCAGAACACCAGAAAAACTACTGAATGTACTCTTTGATTATCCCGCAGATTTAGGATCAAGTGGACGAGAGAAGGTGGTTCGTCTGGTCAACCAAATTGGGGAGGCTTCGCCTGAAGCGCTCTATCACCATTTAATCTCCCTGTTTGATGACCATGATAAACAGAGCCTCTACACACCCGATGCTTTGGCGCAGATGGCAAATGCTGGCCCTTCTACCATTGAAGATCCATGGCAAGGGGATTTTAATCAACGTATGTTGGGGGCTCAGTATGGCCACTGGTTGCCAGATAACATTTTGATGCGGCAAGATAAAATGTCCATGGCAAACAGTCTTGAGGCACGTGTTCCCTTTATGGACCACAAGCTGGTCGAATTTTTGTGGCGTGCCCCGCTGCAAAGCAAACTGACCTTGCGGCAGAACAAAATTATGCTGCGGGATTATGCCAACCGCATCCCTTTGCCCTCTGCCAAGCGGCGTAAAAAAGCCTTTTATATTCCCATGGAGAACTTCTTTCACCACCAGTCCTTTCAGCAGCTTGTTGATCAAACGCTTTCGCCAGACAAGGTGGCTGCGCGTGGTCTGTTTACCCAGAGCGCCATAGAAAAACTAAAAGCCCGTGTGGCCAATAAAGATTTTCTGGCGGCCAAGCAATTGTTTGCACTTATTTCGCTGGAACTGTGGATGACGCGTTTTAACGTACAGATGAACTAATATCGAGCGGGTAGAGGGGTGAGACGGACCCCTGGTGGTTGGTTAACATAAGGGGGCTTGGTTTGCTCCCTTTCTGCACAGGCTAAGACAATACGGGCACATGGCCTAAGCTTGCGGGGGGTGGTTGGGTACCCGAGGCATGTTTAAATAAAAAGGGAACAGGAACCGTGAACGATCATTCATTGTCAGCGGGTCGATACGACATCAGTAAAAGGCTTGTGGGTCTTTACGCGCTGTTCTTTGCTGTTGTTAGCTATCTGTTTTTTAATGAAATTACCATTGCTTCGAGCCAGGATAACAATTTTGTTCATGTGCTGAATGTCTATCTGTCACCGGAACGGTGGCAGGAGGATTTAGAGGGAAACATTGGTGGCTTTATCACCTATACCCTCTCGTATTGGCTGCCTGCGCTTATGCAGTATCATTTTTCTTTTCTTGAACCGATTTTGGCTCCTCTGCTCTTTGCTATACGGCCCATTTTGGTTCTTTTTCTCTTTGTTTTTATTCTTAAAAAGTATTCAGAACAGACCTCCTTATCCTTTTATGCGGCCTCACTTTTGCTTTTTGGCCATTTTTCCATCTTTTTGCTCACACCTGCTGGGTATGATATTGATTTTTTTTCGAACTATTATGCTCAGGATGTGTTAATCCCCATTTTGCTGGGGCTCTATTTTTTATTGAAAAAAAGGCCGGTTGCCGTGGGCCTTATGCTGTTTATCAGCCTATTAACGCATCCTGCTCAGGCCACCATATACGGTCTGTTCTTTCTGTTTTTTGTGCTGATCGAACGCTGGCACTGGAAACAGATACTGATCTTAGGGGCTTTTGCGGTAACAGGGAGTGCGCTAGAGCTTTATCTGCTTGATCATGGGGCTTTGGTCGCGGCTGAAACCATTAATGATCAGCAGTGGTGGCAGATTTTTGAAAAAAATGGGCATTTAAATGCCCCCTTTGTTCTTAAAAGTGAATTTATCTTACGGCTTGGTCTGCTGGGCTACATGAGCGCGCTGGCGTTTATGATCTCTACAGGTCGTTGGCGCAGGATTCTGGTTATCGGTCTGATCACCTATGCCTTTGCCCTTGCTCTTTTTATGCTGGGCGCATGGCTGCAGATCGCAACCCTTATGCAGCTGGCCCCTCTGCGCTATGCGAACTTTCTTATACTGTTGGTTCTGCTTGTGGTTGGGGGCTCTGAATACCAAGCTAATAAGAGATCCTTACTGATCCTTTTTGCTTTTCCCTTTTTGGTTTCTGCGGTGCCCTTGACCGTTGATCTTCTGCATATCCATAGCCTATCGACCCTCTCTAAGCTGATGGTTATCGGCTTGATCTTTATGCTCTTGTTGGCCGCTGTGTTTGCAAAAAAAGCCACGACCTTGCAGCTTATGGTGCCTTTGGTCTTTGTTGGTCTCATCGTCCTACCTGTTGCCAAGGTTTATGATCAGGTTAAAGCGGGTCGGCCGATGTTGGATATGGCTCGCTTTATTCAATCTCTGCCTGAAAAAAAGGGGGTGGTCATAATGTGGGGGAATTTACCCACCATGGTCCCCCTTAGAACAGCAACGGGCTACCCTGTTCTTGATGTGCGACGTAAGGGCTCTGCCATCTATAGTCGGTCTGTGCAGGTATACCAGGATGACCAGTTTCGAGCGGGGTGCTATCAAACCCACCGGGCGCCCTTAACGGAAAAAATGGTGGCCTGTTTAAAAGAACACCACCCCCTTCACTACGTTTTGAGTGATCTGGCCACACCGGTTGAAGGGGCTGAGCTGGTTTACGCCAACCATACCTATGGGCTCTACAAGCTATAATCTCTACCGGTACGCATGGGGGTGGTGTTTAACCATGGCCAGCGGCGTGGGGTTGGTCGGGGTGATGCCGTGTGATACGCCGCGCGGTATGGCTGAAGGGGTGGGGGGTGATCAGGAGACGTTTGGAAGTTGAGCGTTTGCGTGATCTACTGTTAGGGGGATAAGCTCGACCACACGGCCATGCGTGGGGTGGGGGGCTTGTTTCTATCGCTTAAGGTTGCCCAAATTTATGCTGTGCTTGGGCGACCATTATTTTGTCCGGTATGGTGTCATCTCTACGCCTTTGTTTGTGAGATTTGGGGGGTGTAAACCTCTTGAGTCATGAACGCTCAAGTGCATCGTTAACTGCTGTTGTTATATTTGCCGTATATGTGCGGAATGTATTGGAAATGAGGGAGAAGGTTGGGGCGTGCCGTGGGTCTGTTATTCTCACTAAAAATCACATATACGGTTTACTGGGGGCGAGAGTAGTGGTTGTATGGAACAGTTCGTTAGTGTCAGGCTCTGTCAGGTATGCGCAGCTTGTGACTACTCTGTCCTCATGCTGGCTGAGCATGCCAACAATAAGGGGGGGAGCCTGTTTCTCTGTCAGCTAGACCAACCATTGATCTGTACTTTATGACTCTGACATTTATGTGAGTATGTTGGGCCTTGGGTGGCGTGGGGGAGAGGGCTGTTTGTGTGACTGTAAGCAGGGTTGGTAGATATGATCCCCTGATGAGGGCGGCAAGCGCGCCTCCGTATGGTGGATGATGGCGGTACCAAGTGTTCGACCAGATATTGGATGGCATAAATAATGATGCATTCTTTTGTCAAACAGAAAATTTTATTGATTGAAGACGAAGCCTCTTCTCGTTTTATCTGTGAGAATGCGCTCGCCAAAGAGGGGTTTGAGGTTGTCTCGGTGGGGAATGCCGAGTCTGGTTGGCGGTTGGCGAAAGAGGCGCCTTATGACCTTTTTATTGTTGATCTGCTCTTGCCGGATATGGATGGGTTGACCCTTATTGAAAAGCTGAAGTCTCACTTTCCTGAAATACCCGTTTTGATTATGTCCATTCGCGGTGCACCAAAAGAGCGGTCAGAAGGCTTTGAAAAAGGTGCTTCGGATTATCTGATTAAGCCCTTCAACGTGGTTGAGCTCAACCACCGGGTCTGTAATTTGATCAAATGTCATGTTCGCCATGAGGGCGAGCAGGATAAGCGCTTTCAGCAACAGTTTGGTGCCTGGGTGTTGGAGACGCAGATCTACCGGCTGATGGGGCCTGATGATGTCGTGATACAGCTTACCCGTGGGGAGAGTACCATTTTACTGGCGCTTGCCCAGGCCGGTGAGCGGACGGTCAGCCGCGAGATGCTCAGTGAGCGTATTGAGCGTAAAGATGGTGAAGGACATTTACGCACGGTGGATGTGTTGATCTCTCGTATACGGCGTAAAGTCAGGAGCATAGAACCCCCTCCGTTTGAGGTTGTTACCGTGCCGGAAATGGGTTATCGGCTTACTGTTTTTGGGGCATAACCCCTTTTGCCTATTGGGTGTCTGCCCGTTTTTATCGCTGTTGTCTGGATCTGAAAAGTGGCTTTGACCTAAAGCCAAGCTTTTTGGGTCCGGTTCTCTCTCGGGAGTGGGATCTACCCCTAAAGCCCCCTGTTTTCTCCTGCTGTGTATTGAAGCCCCTTGATAACACAGTTTGTGCCTGATCTCTGTTGCCCGTGGACAGGTTAGCGGTTCGGGGCTGCCCCATCCAGCATACCGATGGCGCGGATCAGCCGGTCCAGCTCTTGGCTTAATACCACCCTTAACGTGGGTTCATGTGCCAACCCATGTTGCGCTATCGCCTCCTCCAGCATCTGCGCATGCTGCTGCATCACCACCGCACCCACGTTGGCGGCGTAACCCCGTAGACTATGTACCAAACGTATGGCTTCTTTATGGTTTTGCTGCTGGTAGGCCAGTTCCAGCTCTTGCTCAAAGGAGCTGAAATCTGTGGGCAGTCGCATGAATAGCTGTTGATAAAGGGCCCGATCCCCCATTAAGCGCTTCACGGCTATATCCTGTTCAACACCTTCTATGTCGGGCAGTGTGAACGAAGGGGGGGGCGGAAACGCGAGCTGTGCGACAGACGAGGCTTCGACGCCTGCTGTAGAGGTTGGCGGAATCCAGAGTGTCAGGGTGTCGAACAGTGTGTGGGTATCCAGGGGTTTGGGGATGAGGTCATCCATACCAGCATCAAGGCAGCGATTTTTCTCATCCGAGGTCAGGCTGGCTGTCATGGCAATAATGGGAAGATCCTGCCACTGAGGTTGCTTGCGGATGTGGCGTGTTGCTTCATACCCATCCATTTGGGGTAATTGAATATCCATCAAAACCGCATCATAACGCTGTTTGGGCAGTTGCGCCAAAGCCGCAGCCCCATGTTCCGCCAAATCAACATCTATCCCCCCCCGTTGGAGCAGGGTCATGACCAGCTCCTGATTAACCGGGGTATCTTCCACCAGCAAAATCCGCGCACCTTTAATGGGCTGACCCAGTATTTTTGGGTTAGCCAGGGTTGTGTGCTGGTGGGGGGCGTGGGGGATGCTCAGACCCATGACCTGCTGCAGTGCCACCATTAACTCAGAAGGGGTAAAAGGGGAGGGTAGATAACGGTGGCGGTGTTTGGTGCCCTCCAAAGGACCGATCAGAGATTGGGGCGGTTGTGTTGAGAGTTCAACAATCCCCAGTGTGATCTCCGTTTTTTGAACCAACGGTTGGAACGGTTGCGGGTGCTGTTGTGCCTCTATCAGCCAAAGGGTCGGGGGCTTAGGCTGTTGTGTTAACCATAGCTGCGCCTGATCCAGCGTTTCGTGACCATAACAAGGTAGCTGAAATGCGTTGAATAGATCCAACAGATAGTTACGGGTTTTACGGTCAGAGTGAACCACCCGTATAGGCTGGGGTGGGGTGGGCAAAAGTGCTTGCCCGTGTTGGGCCAGGGTGCGTGTATTTGGTGGCTGTTCAAGTTCAAGATAAACCTCAAAGCGGCACCCTTCACCCAACTGGCTGGTGACCTGAATCTCTCCCCCCATAAGTTCAATCAACTGGTGGCAGATGTTTAAGCCCAAACCCGTGCCGCCATAATGGCGAGCTGTGGTGCCCTCTGCTTGGGAGAAAGGGTCGAATAGATGTTGCTGATGTTCGGGGGCAATGCCAATGCCTGTATCGATAACCTGAATCTTTACCCCTAAGCGATGCTCGGTCTTTTTAACCACCTCTATGGCGAGCTCAAGGGCGCCCTGCTGGGTGAACTTAACGGCATTACCCAGTAGATTCATCACCACTTGGCGCAGCCGGGTGGGATCTCCCATGACACAAAGGGGTAAGTTTGGATCAATGGTTAGGTGAACGTTTAACCCTTTTTTATGCGCTTGGGGGGCGAGCAGTGCGGTTGTCTCCCCCAGTAGTTGTTCCAGATTAAAGGGGGTGGATTCCAGCACCATTTGATTGGCTTCAAGCTTGGAAAAATCCAGAATTTCATTGATGATCTCAAGCAGGGTGCGGGCGGCGGTATGCGCTTTGGATAGATAGTTGTGTTGTAGGGTGTTCAGGTGGGTTCCCAGGCACAGCTCCGTCATGCCGAGAACCCCATTCATGGGGGTGCGTATCTCATGGCTCATTTTTGCCAAAAAGGCACTTTTAGAGCGGTTGGCCTGCTCTGCAGCCTGTTTTTCCTGCTCCAGCAGCAGTGCCCGTATGCGAGCCTGTTCGGCCTCTTTTAGCGCCTCAATCTGGCGGTGAATGGCGTTGCGCATGTTGAGAAAGCTATTGGCCAGCGTGCCCAGCTCATCCGCTCGTTGAATATTGACCGGGTGGGTTAAATCCCCACGAGAAAAAGCGTCGGCACTGTTTTTTAGGCTCTGTAGCGGTTGTACAATGGTGCGCATAGAGACCCAAGAGATGGCAATAAACAGCAAGACAAAAAACACCCCCCCTTCAACCATCCGGTTAAAAGTGATCTGCTCAATCCGGCTATCTTGGTTGTGTTCAATTAACTCAATGGTGCGATGCAAACCCTGTTCGGCCCGCTGACGCAAAAGGGCCAGGCGATGGGTCTGGTAGTGGAATACAATCAGCCCCAGGTACTCCCCTTGGTCTCTAATCTCTTGTTGGATCCGTTGACTATCCGGTGGGGGGGCGATCGGCGCCTTTAAGCTTTGGATCTGCCCCTGGCTGTTTTGATGAAACCCTGCGTAAAACTGCCCCTCCCAGTCCAGAATTTCAATACTCACAACCTCACTGCTGGAGAGGATGGTTGAGGCGGTTGTGCGGATATAGCTACGGTTGAGAAGCTGAATAGCTTTTGGAATAAAAAAACGGGATTTCTGTTCGAGACAGCGGGTAATCTGGGGGGCTTCAGTCGTCTGAAAACAATCCTTAAATCCTTTAATAACCCGCTGGTTTGCAACATGGCTGTCATCTTCTATGGCGCTAATGGCGTTGAGTAATGGTGGGCGGACCATCTTGGTTAATAGCGCCAGCTGGGGTTGTAGCGCGGCGACCAGCTGCTGCTCAATATCTTGAATCTGCTTGGTCAGTAGGGTGCGCTGGTTGGCGATCTGCTTGGCCCCCTGTTGGGTGAGGGCGTTGCGTGCCAGATGAACGGTGAGGGTGTTGCCTGTCATAAAAATCAACAGGAGTACCAGGGAGAAACTGATCAGCAACCGCGAGACCAGGCTCTCGTGCCAGTATCGAAAGTAGCTGCGCATGGGGTTGTTTCTCCCTCAATATTGATCACTGGGTTTTAAGTGGGCATTACCATTTTTCGGTGCGGCGCAAAGCGTTGAGCTCCTGCTCCAGCTGGGCTAAAGCGTCGGCGGCCTTCTGTTTGCCTGAAAGAATAGAGTGGACTGCTTTATGAAATTTGCGCGAAACCTTGGGGTACGCACGGGCGGTACGCTTGGCTGGGCGAGCAACCCCGTTGAGTAGGGCTGTTTTTAGGGCCCCCATAAAAGGGCGCTCCTGCTTGATGATGGCATCGTCATAGAGTGTTTCAATGGTGGGGCTGAACGAATGACGCATGGCATGCATTTTCTGTGGGGCATAGTCGGTCAGTTGCTGGACTAAGCGGGCCGACAGTTCAATGTTCTCTGAGTAGCGGGAGACGGCCAAACTCATATCCCCCAATGTACCCGAGTGTTTGCCTGTCTCCCCGCCCTTTGGCAGAGGAATAACCCCAACCTTACCTCGTATGGGGGAGTGTTCATCATTTATGCGTGCCCAGATCTCCATCCAATTTCGCATAAAGACGGCATGCCCAGCACGGAACTGCTCGGTGTTTTCCATCTCTGTGTCGTGTAGAACCGATTTGGGGGAGATAGCGCCAATCCAGTCACGGGCCATCTGCAAAGCCTTGATCGCTTGTGGGTTGTTGATGGTTACCTGACCGGTGGCATCATCCACGATGGTACCGCCGTGGTGTGAGTCAACCCACTCCAAGGCATTGCAGGTCAGCCCTTCATAGGCTTTGCCTTGCCACAGGTAGCCTGCAAGTTCAGGGTGGTTAGGCTGTTCTAAACGCACGATCTCTCGGGCAATATGGGCCATCTGCTGCCAGGTTTGGGGCGGTTCAAAGCCGTGTTTTTCCAGCAGATCCTTTCTGTAAAACAGTAACCCTGCGTCTGTAAATAACGGCAGGGCCAGCAGGTGGCCTTGGGCATCGGTTAAGTTGGCGATGATGGGCTTAAAGTGCTGGTTAATGTTCTGTTCCGGGATATACTCACGAAGATCAACCAGATGTTTGCCCAGTACGCCGGGCCAGATGGTATCCATTAAAATGAGATCAAAATCACTGCTCTGCGCAGCTAAGATTTGGCGATACAGCCCCAGCAGATTATCGGACAAGCGCCCCCCTTCATAGAGCTTGACCGTGTGGCCCTGTGGGTTGGCCCACTGGTTGGCTGTCTTCTCAAAACTTTGGCAACCCCAGGCTGTACAGCCGATATGCAGGGTTTCACTGTGTACAGGCTCTGCGGTTGTGAGGAGTGTGAATAGACCGATCCATAAGAGGGCCGCTAGGCTGCCACACTTGGCTTGGAGCATGTGAAGGGGCGACAGAGGTGTTTGGTCAGGCATGTCATGCTCCGTGATCTTTTAAGATGGTCATAGATCGAAGTTGTGCGTTGTTTACGTCAAAAAAGCCGGATAAAGGCATTCTAAAAAAGTGGGTATTTTAACCATAGACCCGCCGGATGGCCCCGCGCCTGATAACCAGGGATAGAGCGGGCGGTAACATCCGCGTGATGTAACCCTTGTCAGGGCTTTAGCCTCACCTGAGGATGTCGTGTCATGGGGCTATGTGGTTAAAAATAAAACAGTCATGCACCACCGGTTTTTTAGTGGGGGTGTATGCAGAACTGAAGGTTTTTTTGAGCATGTCCTGCAAAACTACAATTTTTTATCGACCCGTCAGATGGGTTCATATCGATCAATGCTCAGGTTTTTCCTTAAGGGCAAAGCCGCCATTTAGGTCGTTTTTTGGGGGGGCTAAGATCTGCAGGAAAGTGTGTTTAATACGCTAACCTGTCACTTGTTTTGTCCGTAAAAAGATCCCATTTTATCCTACGAAATTTCCATTCTGAACGTCTGCTTAGGCTGGTGTCTCTTCTGCCAAATGTCAACTAAATCTCATGGTGTTGAGTGTGGTTGAGCCTAAAAACATGTCGCGTGTTAATGTGCTGTTTATGGCAGTGTGGTTTTATCATTTTTAATATTTCATGATGGATGAAAAAAGCTGGCATGGGGGTGCTGTTTTTCCGCAACTAACATGGGGGAAAATGGTATTATGTTTGGTCACTAATAATTTGAGTTGCATAGCCCCTCTTCAGGGTGTTCACACACGGTGTGTGGGGGTATTTATGACGCACCGATTTTAAGCCTCTGAATTTAGGGGGCTGGAGCTGTTGTTGGATGGCTCCTATGTTTGTTCGATCCATGTATTTATAGCGGCATAAAGGGACAGACGGGGGCCGTTTGCAACAGCATCAACCCAGTAAAACCTATGGTTGAAAGATCTCTAGGTGAGATGGATGGTTTGTTCATCCCCTATTCGGTATACACGCTTGGTGCCAGCTTTGTATCAGTTGATCGGGTTGGGCGAGGGCTTTTAATGGTTTTTCTTACTTTTCGGGTGTGACGACCCAGCTTGAATATCTGCCCTCTCTACGACACTGGGTTTAGGGTGGGTTGCTCAAGGATCGGTGTCCGTCCATGTGAATTTTAGTCAACATCAAGGAAATGCAATGTTTGAATCTGTCGTCCCAATCAACAAAGAGCGTCATGGACAAAAGCGGGTACGTAATACCAACGATTTTGGTTTTGCCTCCTCTTTTCACGTCGCTTCGATCACGCTGCACGAAATGGCCCGCGCTGCAGCGATTTACCCAGTGGTGTTTTTAGAAGATACCGATAAAGACAGTTTTCGCCCGGTGGTATTGCTTGGCCTAGAGGCAGGCGAAAACCTGTTTTTGAATGAAGAGGGCAAGTGGGACGCCAGCTATATTCCAGCCATTATCCGTCGTTATCCTTTTGCCTTGGCTAAAGGGGGCGATGACCGTTATGTGGTGTGTGTGGATGAAGCCAGTGACCTGCTGAGCGATGATGAGGGACAGCTGCTGTTTGATGAAGAGGGGAACGCCACCCAAGTTGTGGAGAATGTGCGCCGCTACTTAGGTGAGCTGCAAATGCTCGATCAGGTAACCCAGGAGTTCACCGCCTTTTTGACAGAGAACAACATGTTCACCCCGTTGAACATGCGGGTTAATGCCAAAGAGGGCGTGCGTAGTATCTCTGGTTGTTATGTGATCAATGAGGAGCGTTTAAACAACCTCACGGAAGAGAAGTTTATGACCCTGCGCAGTAAGGGATTCCTCCCTGGTATCTACGGGCACTTGATCTCACTGGCTCAAATTGAGCGGTTGATCAGTATGAAAAAAGGATCCGCTGATCCCCAGGTGAATGACGTAGCTGATCAAGGTTTGACAGCATAATTAAAGATCTGCATCTCCCTTCCAGCTGGGTAGAGGACACCATGAGCGACCGACTTTTTGTACCGATAAAACCCCTCATCGTTTTGGGGGTGGGCGTGGCAGTGGGTTTCACCGTTATCACCACACCTGCTTGGTGTGGTGAGATCGATAACGCACCTGAACCCGATCCGCCGATCGTCGCTGAAATGGCTGACTTTGCCAAAACACCTGGCTTATTCGAGCTGGTTAAGGCCTTGCCACTTTTTGCTCAATTGAGTGGCACGGAGAAAGAGGCGACCACCACCGTTGTGGATATGCCTCACGCTCCGGTCTGGCCAGAGGGGGCTTTAACCCTGGAAGCACTGGTCAAAGCGTTGCGCCAGCGTAACGTTAATTTGCAAAGTGGCCGGTTATCCAAAGATATTGCGGAAGCCAGTATCTTAAGGGCTCAGGGGGCTTTTGATACCCAGCTGAGCGCCTCGATCTCCCGTGTGCATACCGAAGAGCCCAACAATATTGAAGAAAAGACCACCCGCTACACCTCGGTTTACGAGAGTGACAGTACCGATGTCTCGTTGCTGCTTAGCCGTACATTTGAAACCGGTGTTAAGGTTACCGCTGAGCTGAGTCAAAGTCAGTTAATGACCAGTACCATGCGGGTGTTGGATGCCACAGAGCCGGATAACCACCGGGTGGACTATTCGCTCAGTCTGAACCAACCCCTGTTGAAGGGGGCGGGTAAAAGTGTCACGACCATTCCGATTCAGGTGGCCAAAATTGGTCAGGATGTGGCGGCTTTTACCTATGAGGATACCGAGTCCGTCACCATTGCCCAGGTGGCCATGATCTACTACGACCTGCTGTTGGCACAACGCAAAGTAGTGGCTTTTGAAGAGAAAATTGCCATGGGTAAGAAGATGCTGACCATGGCCAACAAGCTGCGCAAAGAGGGGCGTTTGGCCGACGCTGATGTATGGGAGGTTGAAAATGCGCTGACCCGCTTTGAAAGTGCCTTAAGTGAGGCCCACCAAACCCAGCGTGAAAAGAGCAACACCCTACGTACCCAAGTGCAGTTCGCTCTGGATGGCAACGATGGCATGTTGCAGGTAGACGAGACCTTGATGGAAGATTTTCCTCAGGTGCCTGCATTTAAAGAGAGTTTGGACGTAGCCTTAAACCAACGTTCGGACCTTAAAGCCAAGCATTTGGAGCGGGCACAAAAAGAGAAGCAGCTCTCTTACGCCAAGAACCAAGCCCTGCCACAGGTTGATTTTCAAGCCAAGTATGGCCGGAGTGGGCTGGCTTATAACCGTTGGAACGCCTATGGCGAATCCAACGGTATTGACCCCAGCTGGACGGTTGGATTATCGGCCAACTTAAATTTGGAAGGTAACCGCGAAGCCCGTGCGGATGTCCTAACAGCGCGTATTCGGTTGGATGAAGCCAAGTTGGCCATTAAGGGGTTAGAGGTCTCCATTGCCAATGATATCCAGACCACCCTCAAGGCCCTGGGCCATACCAAGGCCCGTTGGCAAAAATCCTTGACCGTGGCCGAGCGGGAGGCCAAACGGGCGAAGATGGAGATGAACCGGTTTAATGCAGGGCGCAGTGATATGCGTGCCGTGCTACGACAGCAAGAACGGGTTATTGATGCCAAGTCACTGGTCACCGAGCAGCAGGTGGCCACCATGAAAGCACAAACCATGTTCCAAGCCGCCCAAGGTGCCCTGGCGGAGCTTTACCGTTGAGCCCCACGGGCATCATAAGCCGTCTCTTTGGGCTGCTGGTGGCGGTGGTGCTGCCCCTTAGTGTCTGGGCGCAAGGCGGCCACCCGCAGATTTTGGGTATTACCAAAGCGTGGCAAAGTGCCCAGCTTAGTCTGGTGGTGGGGGGGCGTGTTGAGCAGGTTGAGGTTGAAGAGGGCGCCATGCTACAGCGTGGTGATCTGATTCTGCATCTTAACCGTATTCGTGAACGTTTGGAGCTGAAGCATCAAAAATTGGTGCTGGCAGACCGGGTACGTTTGAACGCATTGGCACAGCGGCGCAAGACACTAAAAGCCCAGGTTGCCCAAGCCAAAAAATTGCTGGCGAGTGGTGCGGTTTCCACCAAGCAAGTTGAGGATGAAGTACTGGCCCTGCAGGCGGTTGAAGCGGAGTTGCAGTCACTTGTTTTAGAAAAAAAACGGCAACAAGTTGAGCTGGAGATGGCCCGTAATAGCTATGAACAGCGTCATTTGCGGGCACCCTTTGCTGGGGTTGTTACCAAAGTCTTGGCCCGTGTTGGGGAGAGTATTGCCCCAAATGAAGCTGCGGTGGAGCTGGTGAATGTGGACCGGGTACGCTTTGTGGGGACTTTTCCTGCAACTCAGGGTAAGGCGATGTTGCAGCGCGGGGAGCGGGTAACCTTGGTGTTGGGGGTGGGTAACGAGCGTATTCACCGGGAAGCTTCCGTGGTTTTTGTCTCCCCCTTGGTGGATTCAGCCAGTGGTTTGGTTGAGTTTGCCGCCGCGTTTGATAATGGCGATGGTTCGATTCGTCCAGGTCTCTCTGGTCATGTTGTGCGTCAGGAGCCGTAATGAATTGCTCTGTCCAACAGGTTGCTCCGTCAGAGGTTGAAGTTGCAGAGGGCCATGGGGCGAGCCTCTCTGATCTCTTGACTTTTGAGGGGGCGGTTGAGCAGTTTTGGCCCGCCTACTTGGCAGGGGCTAACACGGCCTTAATGGCCCGGAAAGTGATGTTGCTGATCCGCTCTGAGGTCCAGCCATGGCAGGGGGTGTTGACCTCACCACAGCGCGCAACTTTTGAGGAGTATGATGCCGCCGATTTGTCCCAGTTGGCGGATCAGGCGCTGGAGCGTGCGCTTCCCATGCCGGGTGGGGAAGATCAACCCATACTGGCCTTGCCGTTGGCAGCCTCTCCCGATGGAGAGCGGCCCCATGCGGTTCTGATTTGCTGGCTCTCCCAGCCTTTTGTATTTGATGCCTCATCCCAGGCCCTGACCTCGCTGGTTATGACCCTGCCAGCCCACTTTATGACCCAATATAGCCAGCGTATGGCGATGCCCAGGGATGCCGGGGCGGAACGGTTATTCGAAATTTTACAGCTAAGCGCCAGTTTAAGCCGCCAACCGCGGTTTATGCGGACCGCCTTTGATCTCTGTTCTGAGTTGGCGGTTCGGTTTGAGTGTGCACGGGTCTCCCTGGGCTGGGTGGATGGGGATTACGTTAAGTTGGTGGCGGTCAGCCATATTGAAAAATTTGATACCAAAACCCAGGCCGCGAAAGAGATGGCCTCCGCCATGGAAGAGGCGTTGGATCAATCCTGCGTGGTGAGTTTTCCGGCACGGGATGGCGACCGGGTTGTTAACCGAGCCCATGAGACCTATGTAAAGCGGTTTGGCGAGGGCAGTGCCAGCTCCATCCCCATCCACTGGGGTGAGCAGACCATCGCCGTGCTGCTGGTTGAAAAAGGGCTAGAACCCTTAACGACGACCGCGGTTTGGGAACTGGAATTAACCACCCAGGCTTGTGCCTATCAGCTACAGCAGGTGCGGGCCAGTGACCGTTGGTTTGGGGCTCGCTTTTGGCACAGCTTCCGCCAAGGTGTGCGTGCTCTGTTTGGCCCGGAACAGGCCATGTGGAAGCTGGTTGCGGTACTTTTTTCCTGCACGCTATTTGGGTTGATTGTGACCCCTTGGAACTATCAGGTTGATGTTGGGGCTCAGCTACGTAGCCAGGATCTGCTGTTCATGCCCGCGCCCTTTGATGGCTTTTTGCACAAAGTGCATGTGGATGTGGGGGACCGTGTAGGTCAGGGGGAGGTTTTGGCCACCCTGGATACCCGTGATCTCAAGCAAGAAGCGGCCATGGCGACCTCAGAGATCGTGCGCTACAAGCGGGAGGTAGAAAAAGCCAACGCCTCGCGTAAATTGGCAGAAATGCAGATTGCCCTGGCCCGTTTGCAACAGTCTGAAGCACGGCTGGCCCTGGTGCAGTACAGGCTGGACCATGCCCACTTGAGTGCCCCCTATGACGGTATGATCGTAGAGGGAGATCTAAAAACTCGGTTGGGGGCGCCGGTTCGTCGCGGTGATCTGCTCTTAAAACTGGCCCGGACCGAGAATATTTATCTGGAACTTGAAGTGAGTCAGGCCGATGTACACGAGCTGAAACGTGGGCAGATGGGGGAGGTCTCTTTGGTTGGGCGTCCCGATCAACGGTTTGAAATGTCCATAGAACGTATTGACCCCATGGCCACCCAACGGGAGAACCGCAGTGTCTTTTTGGCCCGTGGGCAGATTGTGGGCGAGGCACAAGAGTGGTGGCGGCCTGGTATGGGGGGGAATGCCAAAGTCTCTATTGAAGATCGGCCTTTGATCTGGGTTTTGAGCCATCGCACAGTGAACTTTCTTAGGGAGTTGTTCTGGCTATGAGCGGGGGCAAGCAACAGGAGCGGGTGTTTAGCGATGCATGGTATCGCGTAGCCGAGGTTCGTGTTGCGCTGCGCCATAGTGTGCGGGCCCACCGGCAGCAGTTCCAGGGCGAAGTCTGGGTGGTGCTGCGGGATACCCTGAGCAGTGACTGGTATCGTGTCTCCATGGCTGGTTACCGTTTTTTGTGTCGTCTCTCTCTCTTAAAAACTGTGGAGGAGGTGTGGCAAGCCTCTTTGGAAGAGGATGGTCAGGATGCCTTAACCCAGGAGGAGGTGATCCACCTGCTGGGGCAAGTCAACCTTTCCAACCTGCTTCAGTATGACCGGGTAACCGCTGGGGCCAGTCTGTTTGAACGCTACCGAAAGCGGCGTAATAAAGAACGGGCAGCTTTGTGGATGGGCTTTTTGGCCATCCGTATTCCACTGCTGGACCCTGATCAGGCTCTGGAACGTTCCAAAGGGTTGATCCGGTGGTTTTTGGGGCCTTGGGGTATTGCCCTCTATTTGGGGTTGCTGGCGACCGCCTTTTTCTCACTGATCACCAGTGATACCCCGTTGTTTGAACAGAGTGCCGGTATTCTTGCCCCCGGTAATTTGGTACTGCTCTACGTGGGGTTTGTGGTGGCCAAGGTGGTCCATGAATTGGGCCATGCAGGGGTGTGTAAGCACTTTGGCGGTGAGGTCCACCGCATGGGTGTGATGATGCTGCTGTTCGCCCCTTTGCCCTATGTGGATGCCTCCGCCAGTTGGGGGTTCCGCTACAGTTGGCAGCGTATTTGGGTGGGGTTGGCCGGGGTGGTGGCCGAGTTGGCTGTGGCTGCGGTGGCGGCCATTGTGTGGGTTCATACCGCACCGGGTACCCTCAATGCACTGGCCTATAATGTTATTTTTGCCGCCAGTGTCTCGACGGTGTTGTTTAACTTAAACCCTCTGCTGCGTTTTGACGGCTACTACGTTTTATCGGATCTGCTGGGGGTGCCTAATCTGTTTCAGCGTTCGCGGGATCAGCTGAAGTTTTTGGCACAGCGTTTCATCCTGCGGCTGCCGGATGCCCGCCCTGCGGCGCAAAACCGGTGGGAGGTTCTGTTACTCCCACTCTACGGTACTTTAAGCCTGATTAACTGGGCCTTTTTAATGTGGTCCATCATCTTTTTTGTGGCGGGTCAGTATCTGGAATTTGGCATCGCCATGGCCTGGATGCTGGGCATTATGATGGTGGTGGTGCCACTGGTAAAACTGGTTCGCTACCTGGGGTTTAGTACCCAGTTGGCCCGTTACCGGGGACGGGCGGTGGGGATCTCTAGCGGGTTGTTGTTGGTGACCCTGGGGGTGCTGGGTAGTGTGCCCATGCCAGACCGTATGCGGCTTGATGGTGTGGTTGAGGCTGAAGCTTTTCGCCCTGTGCGCAGTGAAGCGACTGGACGGATAGCCCGTGTTATGGCGCAGCCAGGCACCAGGGTAGAGCGTGGGCAGCTGTTGTTGGCGTTGGAAAATCCACAACTGGCCGTTGAGATGCGTGCTATCGGGGCCCAGTTGACTCAGTTAAAAGCACAGGCTCTATGGGCCATGACCAAGCAGATGGCCGACCTGCAGCCCATTGAACAGCAGCAGGAAGCGTTGGAACAGCATCTGGCCGATCTGCAAAAAGAGCACGATGCCCTGTTGGTTCAAGCCCCCATCGCCGGTGTGTGGTCGGTCCCCGATGAGGAGGCCACCAAAGGGCGTTGGGTGGCCCGTGGGGATGCCATTGGCCTGTTGGTGCAGCCCGATCAATGGCGTTTTGTCGGGGTACTGCCGCAGATCGGTTCTCACCTGTTTGAGCATGCGGTCAACCAGGCCGAGGTGCGTATTCAAGGGCAGGAGAATAAGAACATAACCACCGTGCAGGTCGATGTTATTCCCCATGAACATGGGGTGCTACCCACACCCGCACTGGGTATGCCCGGTGGCGGTAAGATTGCGGTGGATCCCATGGATCCCAACGGGATGACGGCGGCAGAGCCTTTTTTCCGTATTCAGGCCAAGCTGCCGGATGGTGGCGATGTGCAGTGGGTTCATGGCCGTTTGGGGGTGATGCGGTTGACCTTGAATAACCGTCCTTTGTTGGAGCAGTGGGAGCGGGCCTTGCGGCAGTTTCTCCAACGGAGGTTCCGGGTATGAACGGTTATTGGGCACTGGCAGAGCCCAGTCCCCTACCCAAGGGGGTGGAGGGCTGGCTACACAGCATGCATGGGGTTTGGCGGAGCCGCCCCCAGTTAAAAGGGCAGTTGCGGCGTATGGCACACACCTGTTTGCAGCGCTGTAACGCGTTGGCAGACCTGGACGACGCCACCTTGCAGGCCCAGTTGGTGACCACACGGATCGCCTTTCGTCTGCAATCCCCCATGACGGGGGAGGCCTTGATCGATGGCCTGGCGCAGGTTGGGGAGATGGCGTGGCGCCACCTGGGTAAGCGCCCTTATTTGGTGCAGTTTATGGGGGCTTTGGCGCTCTACCGGGGTTGGTTGGCGGAGATGTCCACCGGAGAAGGCAAGACCTTAACCGTGGGGCTGGCGGCGGTCTTGGCCGGGTGGGAGGGGCGACCTTGTCATGTCATTAGTGCCAATGACTACCTGACCGAACGCGATGCCGAGCAGATGCAGCCGCTGTTGGAAGCCTGCGGGTTGACGGTGGCCAGTGCAGGTGGAGAGCTTAGTCCGGAAGAGCGGCAGGTACGCTATGAAGCGGATGTCGCCTATGTGACGGCCAAGACCCTGCTGGCGGATCATCTGCGGGATCAACTGGCGGATGGCAAAGGGGTTGGGCGCGATAAGATGGCGTTTCAGCGCTGGTATCGTCACGACCTGGGAGAGTCTCTACCCAACACCCTGATGCTGCCCCGGGGGCTGCATAGTGCCATTATTGATGAGGCCGACAGTGTCTTGATTGATGAAGCGGTCACCCCCCTTATTCTCTCAGCACCTCAGGAGGTTGAGGGCCTGCACGATGCGGTGAAATGGGCCGAAGAGGTGGCGGAAGGGCTGCGAGAAGAAGAGGATTACCAGCTGGATATCCGCCATCGGCAGGTCACTTTTTTATCCACCGCCATGGAGATGATGGAGGCCATGGCTTGGCGGTTGGCCCCCGTGTGGCGCAGTGCGGTTAGGCGACAGGCCTTGGTGCGTAACGCTTTAAGTGTGCGTCATTTTTTTCAGCCTGGACGGCACTATTTGGTGGATGAGGAGAAGGTGGTGTTGCTGGATGATGCCACCGGGCGTATGACCCCTGAACGCTCACTCTCAGCTGGGTTGCATCAGGCCATTGAAGCGTATGAAGGGCTACCGTTAACGGACCCCAACGCCTCTATGGGGCAGATGAGTTTTCAGACTTTTTTTCGTCGTTTTGCACGGTTGGCGGGTACCACCGGTACAGCGGCTGAGGCCGCTCGGGAGCTGTGGAATATCTACCGTTTGACGGTGGTTTCCATTCCAACCCATCGGCCCCCCCAGCGGCAAGTGGCACCACCACAGATTTTTTCTACCGCTGAGGCCAAGTGGCAGAAGGTGGTGGAAGAGGTGGCCAGACAGCATGCGCTGGGTCGGCCGGTACTGGTGGGGGTGCGCAGTGTTCATACCAGTGAACATTTGGCTCAGCTCTTGGCAGAACAAGCGCTGACGGCCCAAGTGCTTAATGCGCAACATCATGCGCAGGAGGCTGATATCGTCGCCCTGGCCGGTCAAACCGGTGCCATTACCATTGCCACAAACATGGCTGGACGTGGGACCGATATTGCCCTGGATGATCATAGCCGCAGCCTGGGAGGGCTGCATGTAATCATTGCTGAGTGTAACGATTCAGCCCGCATTGATCGGCAGTTGGTTGGGCGTTGTGGGCGGCAGGGTGATCCGGGTAGTGCGGTAAGCTTACTCAGTATGGATGAAGGGGTGTTCAAGCGTCAGATGGGGACCCTGGTACGGCAATCCATGCGGATGATGGGGCGTAAAGCGTGGAAACGTGGTGTGCAGTATGTGCAAAGTCGGGCAGAGCGGATGGCTTTTCATCAGCGTCGCTCGGTGATGGAAGCGGATGTGTGGTTGGATAGCGCTCTTCCGTTTTAGTTGTTGTTCTTATTGTAAGAAATATGAATGCGTACCACCCTTCGTTCGGTTTTTGGCGAAGTGAGGATTGGTTGCTGGTACGGCGTGTGTAGGCCCATGATGGGCCTGCGTTGCCATCTTTTGGTGTGGAGTTGTGTCATGAAGAAAAAGCCTGTGTCTCGTAAAGTCGGTTCGGCTGTGCAGCAAAGCTTTTTCCATCAAAATCGAGCCATGGTGGAGAAATTGGAGGACCGTATCCTCCTCTCCGCCGAGGCCATGGTACAGCAGCAGACGGAGGAGGATGCCCTGACGGCAGACACCTTTGATCTGGCGGTGGCGCAGGTCAGCAGCAGCTTTAGCGATGTCTCAGAGATCGCCTCTCAAGGGACGGTGATCGACCTAAGCCAAGATGGCGAAGGGGCTGAGCAGCTGGAAGGGCTGACCTGGCTGGAGTCAGATACACTGCTTTCGCTCAATGAGAGCCTCTCCAATGTGGTCTTCAACCTGGGCAGTGGTGATGATATCGCCACACTCTCTCAGGATGATGATGGCAACATGCGCCTGTCTGGTGACTCCATCTACGACATCGTGTTTGCCGCCCCCATCAATATCTTTGGCATTATGGGGGGGGATGGCACCGACCAGCTGCTGCTCTCTACAGTGGATTTGGGGGATACCACCCTGTTGGCAGAGGCTGAGACCATTGAGGTCTCCGCCGATGCGGTGGTTGAGACCACCGCCAGTGTGGTGTTGCGCGCGCAGTCGGCTTTTTCAGAAGATCGTACGCCAGCCAATGCCATTAGTTCCGTGATGGATCTGTTCGATGGTATTGACCATGGGGCTTTGTTGCAGGTTGAGGGGGCGATTCTGGCAGCAGAGTCTGTGGTGCTGGAAGCGTTGGTGGAGACCGATGTCTCTGTGACGGCGGATGCCCCTTTGGATGTCGCGGTCCTGATGGCCGATGTCGAGGCCACAGCCCTGTTGGGTAGCCAAGCTGATATTCAAGCACAGAGTGTGGTGTTGCGTGCGGTGAACGAAACCCGTTTGGCGGTAGACTCTACCGCTTCTTTGGGTGTGGCGGGTGTGGACCTTACCCAGATCACCACCGCCGGTGTCGCGGGTGGCGCCTCTATGCTGATCAGCCAGCTGGAAGATGATGCGGGGGTGGATCTATTAATTGAGGCGGTGGACCAGACGGATATTACCGTCAAACTGGCCCCGTCGGATGAAGAGATCCCCGATCTGGCCGAAGGTTTGGAAATTGGGGTGAGTCAGATTGACCTGGATCGTACCACCTCCGCCTTTTTGGGGGATGGTACCGCAGCGGTCACGCTGGATGGAACCGACTATCAGTCCGCAGGTTCGGTACAGGTGAGTGCTGCCAGTACCGACCTGGGGCAGTTGGAGAACCCCGGTATTTTTGGGGAGGTGCTCTCTGACCTGATTGGGGTTCAGAACACCACCATTGCGGAGGATGTGACCGCTCAAGTGGTGGATGCCGACCTGAACGTGGCGGCGTTGCAGGTCTATGCCCTGAACAATAGTGGGTATGATGCCCGCGGTAAAATTGCCCGTGTTAAAAGCAGCGGTACCACCCAGGCATTGATGGATGGTGTGACCGTAACCGCAGAAGAGGGGCTGGATCTGCTGGCCAAGGATAGCAGCCACTATGCCGCCACCAGTGCCGGTTTTTCTGCCGATATCCCTAAACTGGATGGTATTAAGCTCGGTATCGCCTCAGCAAGCAATACCATCGATCGTATGACCTTGACTGATCTCTCCAACAGTACCATCGAGAGTGCTGGCTTGCGTCTGCTGGCTACCCATGCGGTTACCCTGGCATCCACCACCGAGTCCATGGCCATCGCAGGGGGCGAAGAGGAAGGCAGTGAGGGTTCCCAACTCTCGTTAGGGGGCGTGTTTGCCTGGAACCAGCTCAATGGCGGTGTGTTCTCCTCCATTGAGGGAAGCACCATTACCGTCCATACCGAGGGTGCCCTGCAGGTTGAGGCACAGAATACGGCAACGGTCTCAGCAGACTCTGTTGCCGGTACTGGGGTCAGTGATGCCGCCGGTTCGGCGGGGGGTGGATCCCTGGCTTTCAATGCCGTGGGTTGGGACATGGGCAACATTGGTGCCGTGGCGCTCAGTACCCTGATCGGTAGTGATGTCGGCATGACGGCAACCCCGATGGATACGGTGGCCTATATCGCGACCAGTAATGTCACCATTGCGGGTGATATCACCGTGCAGGCGGTGGATGGGATAACCCTTAATGCCAACATCAACAACAGTTCCGAGGTCTCTACAGGTGAGGCTGAAAGTAGCTTGAGTGTTGCGGCCTCGGCTGTTTTGGCCAGTAACCGGGTGCGGAGCAATACCCAGGCTTATGTGGATGGTAAGGATGTAGAGAACAGCTACCCCCTGTACAACACGTATGCTGGCGGTTCCATGGCTGTTATGGCTAAGGATGAGGCGATCATCAATGCCGATGTGGCCATGTCATCGATCACATCCAACGCCGGGGGCAGCAGTGTTGCCGTTGGTGCCATTGTGGTCCGTAACGATGTACGCCAGACGGTCTTGGCTGAGCTGGATTCTGCCCTCATTACCGTGGTGGGTGACCTGTCGGTGGATGCCATCGGCCATGGTGCCATCCATGCCACCCTAAGTGGTGAGGTACGGGCCAGTGATGAACCCGCGCTGGATGAGCCTGCCCCGGAAGGGGAGGTGGAAGCCACGGAAGAGCCTGGTGTATCGGAAGAGGTGTTGGATGCTGAAGCGGCTGCCGAAGCTGCGGAAGAGCTCCCTGAAGAAGATCTACCTGCGGAAGAGCCTGTGGAAGAAGAGCCCGCAGCGGAGGCCCCTGCGGAAGACCCCGCCACGGCATCCAACCCTGTCGCGGCAAATGCGCTCATTGCCAATAACCTGATGCTCAGTAGTGTGGAAGCGCTGGTGAGTGGTGGTGTGATCTCAGCCGATGGGGATATGGCGGTACGGGCGGATAATGGGGTAACCATTAACGCCACCAACAGTGCCATCACCGAAAGCAGTGGCACGGCGGTTGGGGCAACCCTGGCCTTTAACACCATCGGTTGGGAGGCGCGAAACCTCCTATATGGCACCATTGATACCCTGGTTGGCAGTGAAATTGGTGATGAACGCCCCACCTCGGTACTGGCCCATGTTGACCAGAGCAACCTGATTATTGGTGGTGGTGTCGAGGTCAGTGCGGTGCAGGTACCGCAAATTAATGCCACGGTGATCAACAACGCCACCTCCACGGGGGATGGCGCGGCGGTGAGTGCGGTACTGGCCAGCAATATGGTCAGTTCACGGGCCGATGCTCTGTTAACCCCCTATGCAACCCCCGATGAGAGTGTGTTAGAGGTTGGGGAGACCACCCATACCATCGGTGGTGGGTTGGTTCTTAAAGCCAGTGATACGGCGGGTATTTCAGCGGAGATCTCCATGCAGTCTGGCAGTGGCGGTGGCGTCGCTGTTGGGGGGCTGATTGTCCGTAACGATGTCCGTAACGATGTCTCCGCTTTGATTAATGACGCCCACCTGGATATTGGGGGCGATGTAGAAGTGCTGGCACGAGGTTCGGCCACCATTACCGCCAGTTTGAATGGTGAAGTGGTCTCGCTCTCCGATGAAGAGGCTGAAGAGAGTAGTGATGATCAGGCCGGTGGTCTGGCGGTGGGGGCTTTGATCGCGACCAATGCCATTCTTAGCGATGTTCGCGCCACCGTGGTGAATAGTGATATCGACAGTGCAGGCTCGGTAACCATTGATGCCAACAACGCTTCGCTGATTGATGCCACAAATAGTGGCACCATCAGCTCAGGGGGGACCGCCGTTGGCGCCACCCTGGCCTTTAATACCATTGGTTGGCAGCCACAAAACCTTCTGTTTAGCACCATCGACGCCCTGTTGGGGACCGAACTGGGGGATGCCCAACCTGCGGCGGTGCAGACGGTTATCTACAACAGCTCTATTGAAGCGGATGGAGATCTAACCAGTGGGGCAACCGGGGATGCACGCATTACAGCCAGCATTGCCAATGAGATCTCTGCCACCGGTGCCAGTACAGCGGCTGGGTTTATTCTGGCCAGTAACATGGTCTCCTCCCGGGTGCGTAATTTTGCCCGTAACGGTGAGGATGAAAATGGGGATATGACCCTGATGGCAGGGGGCAATATGAGCCTGACTGCCAGTGACAGTGCGGCCATTGAGGCTGACATTAGCTTAGCCTCCAGCAGTGGTGGCGGGGCCTCTGTTGGCGGGATTGTGGTCCGTAACGATGTGCGTGGTGATGTACTGGCCGAGGTCTATGATGCGGCGATGGATGGCGGGGGCGACTTTACCCTGAGCGCCCTGGAAAATGCGGCCATTACCGCCACAGTCTCTGGTGAAATGACCACCCAAAGTGCGGAAGAGGAAGAAGAGGCCTCCGATCTGGCCGCAGCCCCCAGTAGCTCTCCCTTGGCGATTGGGGCGGTGATCGCGACCAATACTGTGCTGAGTGAAGCCGACGCCCATGTAACCCGCAGTGCGGTGGATATGGATGGTGCGCTAACTGTGGCCGCAGACAATGTCTCAACCATTACGGCGGACAACAGCGCGGTGGTCTCCTCTGGTGGAACCGCCGTTGGGGTGAGCCTGGCTTTTAACACCATTGGTTGGGAACCACAGAACATTTTTACGCAGGCGGTCGATGCCCTGTTGGGGACCGCTATTGGGGATGAACAGCCCGCCAGTACCCAGGCCTCCATGACCGCCACCACCTTCCGGGCCGGTGGTGATGTCCGTGTCACAGCCGGTGCTTTTGATGCAACAGAAGAGAGCGTGGCCGGTGCGGGTATTTTTGCCACCATCAACAACGCCGCAGCCTCTGATGCGGCCAATGCCGCCGCCAGCTTTGTGCTGGCCAGTAACCTTATTAGCAGCGACACCGCCGCCTGGATCAGCCCCTATGAGAGCGCTGATGATGCGGGAACCGAGCAGTTGACGGGCAGCACCACCGGCGCTTTGACCGTAGCTGCCAGCGACTCAGCGGTGGTGGACTCTGGCATTACCCTAACCACCACCAGTGCAGGTGGTGCCTCGGTAGGGGGGGTGGTGGCCCGCAACGATGTGCGCACCGGGGTTGATGCCTATGTGGACCGGCTGGACCTGACCACAGGTGGTGATTTGTCGGTTCTGGCCATGGAAGCGGCTGCCATTAACGCCACCTTAAGTGGTACCAGTACCTCCTCTTCTGACGGGGAGGAGAGTTCAGGGTTGGCACTGAACGGTCTGATCGCGACCAATACGGTGTTGAGTGATGCCGATGCCTGGATTGCTCAAAGTGATATCCTAAGCGGTGGTACCCTGCAGGTACACGGGGAGAACCGGGCAGATGTGACCGCAGAAAACAGCGCTACCATGAGTTCCAACAATGGTACCGCCGTTGGGGTTAGCCTGGCTTTTAACACCGTGGGCTGGGCACCACAAAACCTGTTTGCCAATACCATTGATGCCTTGTTGGGTACCTCTATTGGCACCGAACAGCCCGCTGCGGTCTATACCTCAATTGATGACTCCTCCCTCACCATTGGTGGGGATCTGGATATGGCGGCCAAGGTCTCTGGTACCATCAACGCCACCACCAGTAACGAAGCCACCGCAGGCGGTCAATCTGCCGCGGCTGCCATTGTGCTGGGTTCCAATATGGTCAGTACCGTGGCGGAAGCGACCATTGTTGAACCCGCCGATAGTACGGATGCCATCACCGTCGGGGGAACCCTATCGCTCTCTGCCGATGATGCACCGGCTGTTTACGCCAACACCAAGCTGGTCGCTTCTGCAGCGGGTGAAGGGGAGGGGGCGGATGCGGAAGCCTACTCCCGCGTTGACTTTATGAGCAGCGATGGTGAGCAGGAGATCGCTTTTGGTGCACAGGTCCAGGTGGCCAGTGACCATGAGGGGGGGGGTAAAAGTGGTCAGATCTACCGGTATATGGGGGGGGAGACCTCTACGCTGGATCTAACCACCCAAGATTATACCGATAGTGGCGCGTGGTATGAGTTGATAGCCCCTAAAGGTAAGGCAGCAGAACTGATCGCCCTGCTGGAAGGGGCGCAGATGCCCTATTTTGAACGTTCGGTCGACTTTGGCTCCATCTCCATTGGTGGTGAGGATTTTGACCTAGGGTTCTCCGCTGGAATTGGCTGGCAGGATACACCCTTTTTGGAGTTCATTGCCGGGGGTAACGATTCCGCCGATGGCGAGGTCACCAAAACCGATGAGGGACTTAAAGTGACCGTCCCCACCTTGGATCTTGGTGGTCGTTCCTTTGAAGGGCCTGAGTTTAACTTGGCCCTGGATTTTCCCAACCCTGTTTTACCCTTCTTCTCCTTTGATGAAGTGCTGGGCACCATTGAGCATGGTGGGCAGAGCTTTGATTGGGGCATTAAGGCTTCCCTGGGTTGGGAAGATATGCGCCTGTTGGATATGGTTAATCTGGAGGCCTTGCTGCAAGGCAATGTGGATCCTCAGTTACCGACCTTCGATGCCGCTTTCTTCTTTGATGATCTGGTCATTGATGATCTACAAATTTTGCCTCAACAACTGCGTATTCAGCCCCCGGATGTACTCATTACCCTGTTTGGCACCCCGGTACGGCTGACCTACGGCGCAGAAATTGTTATTGAAACTCCTGAGCATCTCTCCGACTACATCGACCCTGAGCTTGAAGAGCTGGAGGTGGTGATTGAGGATGTGGATCTGGATGCACTGTTCAACCGTGCAGGTAGTGAAGATCGCCCCGAAGGGTATTGGGATGAGGCGGTCTCTATTGATGTCAGCAACCCTGAGCTCCCTTATTTTGAAGAGGAGCTGATTTTCACCACGGTGAACATTGGCGATACCGAATGGGATGTAGGTCTGCGTGCAGGTTTTGGTTGGCAGGATAACATCACCCTGCTGGAAATGCTGATGGCGGATGCACCCGAGACAGGCATCAGTGCGCTGGATACAGGTTTGAGTCTGCAATCCCCCGGTTTTGATATCGGTGGGGTTTCGCTGCAGGGGCCTGAGGTTAATCTAGAGTTGATCCTGCCTGACCCAGAGCTACCCTATGTGGAGTATGCTCAGGCGCTGGGCACGGTGGAGGTGGATGGTCAATCCATTGAGTGGGGCGCAACGGTCTCTCTCGGGTGGGAAGATGCCACCCTGCTGGATCTGGTGGATGTGGATGCCTGGTTAGAAGGGCGTTTTGAGCCCAACCTGCCGACCGCGTCGGTGGATCTATATCTGGACCTGCCCGAGGGGATTGAAGGTCAGGTCTTACCTCCCGAGGTCGAAATTTCCCTGCCATCGGTCAAGCTGGATCTGCTGGGACAAACCGTCTTGTTTGGATTGGGGGAGACGGTCACCGTCGCCATGCCTGATCTCTATGCGGATCTGGTGGATGACACCATGGATCCTCTCCAGGCCTCTCTGCCTGGGTTGGATCTGGATGCCGCTCTGAATGGTGATCTCTCAGCCTACGAACCGGATGGTTCGGAACTGAGTATGGATGTCACCGACCTGGACTCTGTAGAAGCCATTTTACTGGAGCTGATTCAGATACTGCCCGGCCATTTTGTCTTTACCAACTCTCCTTTGCTGGAGACGGTGGATGTGCTGGCCAGTAACATCCTGCCTTTCTCCATTACCGACTTCACCTTAGAAGATCTGCTGCCGGAGTCCCTGTACAATGTCGTGGGGCTGTTTGTGGATCCGGATGCCGATGCCGTTGAGCTGGATCTGGCAGAGATGACGCTGGATTATGATATTCCAGGGTTGGATATCCTCATCAATAATCCTCTGCTGCCCTGGTTTGAGGAAGATCTGATCGCCGATACGGTGACCATTAGTGGTGAGAGCTACGATGTGGGTCTCTCGGTCTCCACCGGTTGGGAAGATCTACGCCTGTTTGACATGCTTATGGGCGAAGGGGTTGATGCGTCGTTTGATATTTCCGAGACCGGTCTGTCGTTACAGACGCCGGGTGTGGATGTTGCGGGGATTAACTTCCACGGGCCCTCTTTGAACCTGGATCTACTGTTGCCTGATCCAGAGCTGCCCTTCTACCAGTACCAGCAGGAGCTGGGTACCCTGGAGCTGGATGGAGAGTCGGTCACCTGGGGGGCTGAGGTCTCGGTAGGGTGGGAGGATACCACCCTGTTGGATATGGTGGATGTTGGCGCATGGTTAGAGGGTCGGTTTGAGCCCGTTCTGCCCAGTATTGATGTTGACCTATGGTTGGATATGCCAGATGGCATGAATGTGCAGGCCCTGCCCAGTCAGTTTGAGGTGACGCTGCCGCAGATAAAAGTCACGGTACTGGATCGGATTTTACTGTTGGGTTTCTCCTCCACCGTGCTGGTAGATACCCCAGAGGCCTATGCGGATTTGATCGATCCAGATCTGGCCCCCATTGCGGCGCCGCTGCCGACCTTGGATCTGGACCGTGCTCTGTTTGATGATGAGCTTACCACCTACACCCCTACAGGGGATGAGTTGGTGGTGGATGTGCTGGATCCTGACTCCTGGCAAGATGCCTTGATGGACCTTATCCGTATAGTACCGGGTAACTACAGCATTACCGACCCCCACCTGTTGGGCAGTTTACTGGGCTTTGAAATTGACACAGACATTCCCTTGGCGGAGATCGCTCTGGATGTTGGGCTACCTTTCGATCTGTCTGATTTTACGCTGGATGAAGTGCTGCCCGCATCGGTCTATGATCTGGTAGAGATCTTTGTCGACCATGAGGCTGATCTGGTTACGCTGGAGATCCCCACCATCGACTTTGGGGCCATTGGTTCCTCTGTGCCTGCGGTGGATGCCTTTATGGATCTACTCAAGAGCATCCCCACCGAAGTCCGACTCTATGATCCAACCATCTCTGGTGATGTTTCGGTCAGTCTGGAGGACTTTAACAGTTATGCCAGTATTCTCGGCTTGTTGGGTATTGAAACCAGCTTTGAACAGAACATTGATTATTCGGTCCCCCTTACTGAGACCATTGCCGATCTGGATATTCCCTATTTAGAAATTCAGACCGATGATCAGGGGGAGAGCTATCTGGGCTTTAACCTCTACGATGTGCTCCCTGAGTCGGTCTTGGATGTTTTGGGATATTTTATCGATACCGAAACTGCCGATGTGGTGGAGTTGCGTATACCGGATTATGACTTCGGGACCATCGATAAAGATACCCTGATCAACGGTTTTAACGCGTTGATGGGTACGGATTATGGCCAGACCACCGATACCACGGATACCACGGACAGCACGGATACCACGGATACCACGGACAGCACGGATACCACGGACAGCACGGATACCACGGACAGCACGGATACCACGGACAGTACGGATACCACCGACAGCACCGACCCCGATGCCGCTGCTGAGGAGACCCCGGTTGTAGATTGGGCTGCTTTGCAGGAGATCAGTGGTGGTGAAAGTGGGGTTTCTGAACTGCAGCACCTGACATTAACCCGTGATGCGACGCTCACCGCAGGTATGGAAGAGAACCCCTCTGTACGTCTGGCCTTGGGGGATTACCTCACTGAACCGGTGGATGTATTGGCCATTGGTGAAACCAGCAATGAGTCGCAGCGTTTGACCATTAGTGCCACGGAATCTCTGTTACCTGTCGAGTCTGCCGGGGTGGCCACTGAGTATCAGTTAAAGATCCACTATGCCAACGGTCAGACCCCCAGCTCACGAGACTCCTTCCAGTTCTACTACGACAGTGATGTGGAAAACCTGTCGAAAAAGGCTACCTACAACGGTATGCCTTTCAGCCAGGGTCGCCATATTGCCGAGGCTCTGGGAGATCTGTTGGGGGTCAGTGGTCGGGCCAACCGCCTGGGTAGTACCGATGCCTACCGTCTGAGTGGCATTAAGGTCGATGCCCTAAACTCCCCCCTGAACAACCAGCTTTATAAGATCACCTTCTCCAACAAAATGTTGGACCGGATCAGTGATCTGGGAACCCTACAGGTGGTGGGGAAAGATGGCAGCATTCTGGAACTCAGCCTGACCCCCATGGAAACTGTGGTGGTGGCCGATCCTGAGCCGGTTGTTGTGAGCTATGAACTGTTCCTGGAAGGATACTCTACAACCGTTACTTTTGAAGGTCCCTCCAGTGAGGATGCTGCGGATATCGCCACCGCGATGGAGGCCAATGCCGCTGCGATACAAGACGCTTTGGAGCTTTTGGTTGGACCTTCCCATACCACGGTGACCTATGATCCCGATGCCTTGGTGGGCTGGAACTTTGATATCGAGTTTGTGGGGATCATGGCCGGTGAGAACTTTGAGGAACTCACCGGTAAGACCCGGGCCAGCTCGGATGGGTTGTTGCTGTTCAATACGGAAACCAAACTTGATGGCAGTGAAGGGGCGACCGTTGAAGACCAAGCCGCTTTAATTGAGCAAGCCCTTAATGCAGAGCTTGGGGAAGGTAGTACCACCGTTTTTGTGGATGATGAAGGGGGCTACCGTATTCTTTACGGGGCTGAGTTTGCCGATCAGGATATCCCCAACCTTCGGGTGTTGGAAGCCGATGTTGGGGTGGCGGGCAACAGCAGCACCCTGCTGGCGGGGCAAAACAGCCGTGGGGCCGAGTATCTGTTTAATCCCGATGGCTTGGGAGATGCCGCCAGCTTTGATCTACGGGTTAGTATTGATGGGGTGGCCTATGAGGTGGCGGGGCTATCCCCCGGGGCTAATGCCACGGCATTGGAACAGTCCATTGCCGGTGCCCGTAGTGAAGCGTTGGATGATGACGCTACCCAGCGCTTGGATGAGACCGGGTTGGATGTTGTGGTGCGCGCTGCAACCGGTGCTGAAGGGGGACAAGGGTGGGTGATCGGCTTTGAGGGTGAGGTGGACAGCCACCGTATTCAGGGGCTGGATATTCTGGTCAATGAGACCCCTGCGGCAGAAGAGCCTTTGGAGACCCCGGCCTCAACCTCCTCCCAGGCTATGGCAGTGGGTGGTGTGGTGGTACGCAACGATGTTCGTGGTCAGGCTACGGCCTATATTCTCCGTGCGGAGGTCCATGCCGGTGAGGTCACCATAACCGCTACGGATAATGCGGTTATTAAGGCGACCATTGATGCCACCGCGACGGCGGTTACCGACGACAGCGGGCAACTTTCCGGGGGGAGTTCAGGGGGTGGGTTGGCTGTAGGAGGGGTGATCGCAACCAATCTGGTGCTCAGCGGAGCCGATGCACACATTTTGGACAGCGATGTGACCACCACAGAGGGTGGCGTGACGGTTGAGGCGTTGGATTCTGCCCATATTGCCGCACAAAACAGCAGTTCTATGACCTCCGGTGGTCGTGCTGTGGGGGTAACCCTGGCCTTTAATACCGTGGGTTGGGAGTCTCAAAATGTTCTGTTTAATGCGGTAGATGCCCTGGTCGGTAGTGAAATTGGCGATGCCGCACCGGTTGAAACCCAGGCATATGTCGAGAATAGCAGCATTAATGCCGCGGGTTCAGTCACGGTTAAAGCCGACTCCGAAGCGTACATCCATTCGGCCATCAGTAATGAGACCACCTCTGATCTCGCCGCAGCCTCTAGCGGTGCGGCTGGGGGTAAGGCCTCGGGCACCAGTGTGGGGTTTGTGCTGGGCAGCAACATGGTCAACAGCTCTGTGGATGCCTTCATTACCGGTAGCGATCAAAGTGTTACCACCACAGATGGCAGTTTAACGGTTAGTGCCAGCGATGATGCACGCATCACCTCAGATGTAAACCTGGCGGCCATTACCTCCGCCAATGAGAGCGAGTGGTCCATGGCGCTTAAGGCGCTGATTAACTATGTCGGGATCAGCTATACCGATAGCTCTGGGGTGCAGGATCTGAAAATTGGGGATCGGGTGCGTCTGGCCGATGCCGACTATGATACGTTTGATCGTCCGGCCAGCCTGGAGCTTGGGGATCGGGTGCAGTTGGGCAGCAGTATCGGTGGGGGAACTGCGGGGGCAACCTATGAGTATCTTGGTGAGGAGCCTTTGACCGATGCGTTCCTGGATCAACAGGACTATAGCGATTCCACCCAGTGGCGTCGCATACGCGGTGATGTCGGCTCCACCTATATTTATATGGGAGCTGGCGAAGAGAGCAACGTCAACTATGAGAACTATGAGGATGGTAGCCGCTGGTTCCAGTTAGAGCTGGGCGCGCTGGCCGATGTCGGTATGGCTGTGCTGGACTCTCTGGGAGAGTCCAACGACAGTGCTTCAGCCTTTGGTGGGCTGGTGGTGCGTAACGATGTCCGTACCGATGTCCTTAGCCATATTACCGGACAAAGCTTAACCATTGGTGGTGATATTACGGTTACGGCCCTACAAAATGCCACCATCACCGCGAATGATGACAGCAACGTTAGCGCCCAGGATACGGGTGTTAACGTGATGATCGCCACCAATACCGTCATGGGCGATGCCCAGGCCTGGATGGCCGATAGCTCGGTGGTTACCAGTGCGGGTACGGCAGCTGGCAACCTGTCCGTTGCGGCTGAGAACCTCTCCCGTATTACCGCGACCTTAACCAGTAAAATCCAAGCCAGTACCTCTGTGGGGGTGACGTTAGCCTTTAACACCATCGGCTATGCCCCCCAAAATCTGCTGGCGGATATTGGGGATGCGGTTCTGGGGCTGGGGATCAATGATCCGGATGGGGTGCAGACCCAAGCGTGGGTGGACAACAGTGATCTGAGCTTGGCTGGTGACTTGACGGTAGATGCGCAGTGGACAGGTGCCATTGATGCCGTGATCAAAAATGCAGCACTGGCGGTGGATGCCAGTATTAAATCCAGCGAAGATAAAACGGCCATCACCGTTGCACCCGTGGTGGCGATGAATAAAATCGCCGGAGATACCGCGGCGTTTATTACCCATGCCCAGCCCATTGTAGCGGCGGGTGATCTGTCGGTAACCGCCCGTTCCGGTGCCCGGATTAATGCGGAAGTAAGCGCCAGTGCCATCGGTATCGCTGCCGGTAGTACCGGTTCTAAGGCGGTCTCCATTGGTTTAAGCCTTACCCGTAACGACATCCGTAATGATCTCAGCGCCTTTATCGATGGTGGTGACACCACGGATCCGGTGGCTCTGATCTCCAGTGGTGGCCAAATGGCGATCCAGGGGGTGCGGGACTCCGTCATCACCGCCAATGGTAGTGCCACCGCCGTGGCCATTTCCGCCAGCTCTAAAGGTGGGCCTGCGGTCTCGGGGGCAGGGACCTTGGCCTTTAACCGCATCAGCGGTAATACCGACGTCTTTGCCCAAACTGTGACCTTGGAAACCACCAATACGGAGCGGGGTGATCTGTTCATTACCGCCTCTGACGATTCCACCATTGATGCCAATATCACCTCCATGGCGGCATCGGTCTCTGTGGGGGGGAACAGCAGCAAGGCCTTCTCCTTGGGCTTCTCCCTGGCCCGTAACATCATCGGCTCTAAGGCGGTGACCGCCAGCTATGATGTTAAGGCCAGTGATTATAGTGAAGATAACCTGCTGACCACGTTGGAGACCGGCACACGGGTGCTTAACGACACCGGTATGCTGGGGGCTGAAGTTTATGAATATGTCGGCGATACCGTAACGGATACGGAAAATGGTATTGAGCTGCGTACCCGCAACTACTCCGATGAAAATAACTGGAAGCTACTCAGCTACACCCCAACCATTGCGGCGACCCTGGCGCGCTTGAGTGAAGTGGATGGGCGTATTGCCGGTGAGCTGCGTCTTGAAGCCGACAGTACGGCGGTGATTGATGCGGTGGTTCTGGCGGGTTCTGCCGCGGTAGGGGCCTCCTCCAGTGGTGCCACCAGTGTCAGCGCCGCAGGTGTTTATGCCGAAAACCGTATTTACAGCAGTGTCGATGCCCGTATTGATGGACGCGCCAGTGACCTGCCCGATGAGCGTCTGAGCCTCAGTGCCGACACCATCACCATCGATGCTGAAGGGCGTGCCAGCATTCGTGCCGTTGCCGGGGCCGCCTCCATCGGTGCCTCGTTGTCGGGTGGGGGTACCGGTGCCGCGATCTCCATCGGCCTCTCCCTGGCCTTTAACAGTATTGATAGTGATGTGCTGGCCAATGTCAGCCATATGCACCTGTTAACCACCAGCGGAGATATCGATATCGCGGCCAAAAGTGGGGGGCAGAGCACCATGCCTGACCTGCAGTGGACCGACCTGTTGGCGCGTGGCATAACCGCTGAAGGACTGGATGCCCTGGGCAATAGCAACGCTGCAACCACCTACGACAGTGATGAAGATCAGAGCTGGACCTATTTGGCTGAAGAGGGTGAGACCCTGTTGATGACCGATGATCTGGTGCGTGCATCGGATGGTCGTATCTACAGCTTTGATGGGGCGGATGAGACGCTGGTTGACCTTGCTGCCGTGGATTATACCAGTGATGGTGACTGGCAGGAGGAAGAGGCCGATGAACAGGAGCTGCAGGCCGGTTACACCGTTACGGTAGATGCACGGCATAGCTATGGTGGCGAAGCTGGACGGGTTTACCGGTTTATCGGTATTCCCGCAGATTACACCACTGAAGAGGGCGAAATTGCGGTTCAGAATGAAGATGTCGTCCGGGTAGCCAGTAACCATGAAGATGGTGATCTGGTGGGTAAGGTCTATCGCTATAGTGGTTCGACCATCACTGTGGATCTGAGCAGTGAAGACTTTACCGGTGACAACTGGGAAGCGTTGGATATTGAAGAGGATGCCCTGTTGTGGCAGGAGGATTACTCCAATACCAACCGTTGGGAGCTGGCTACGGAGTTTGCCGATGCTGATGTCGCCGATGCTCTGTCCGATGCCCTGGCGGATGCTGGTGTGGCACTGCCTACTGCAGAGATGATCCGTCCTTCGGCAACCTACAGCAGTGTAGATGACCGTTATTGGGATCTCTCCACCGATGATGGTGAACGTGAGGTGAGCCAAGGTCAGCTGGTGGTTGACCTGACCAGTGATGAGGGTGAGATCTATCGTTATCTGGGGGATGCCGAGACGATGGACCTGGGTGAGGCCATCTTTACCGATGCCGCCATCTGGGAGCAGGTGATTAATCAGTGGGATCACCAGGTGGTCGCACCAGGAACAGATCTGGAGACAGAGGCTCTGGTGAGTGCCGGTGATCGTGACTATCCGGTGTTGGTCAGCTACCTGGGGGATGCCGATACGGTTGATCTGGGCTTGGCGGATTTTGCCGATGATACCCTGTGGGCGGCCCAAACCATCCACACTCTGCCCACCACCGATGTGGTGACCCTGAACGAAGGGGACTATTTGTTGGTGGACCTGGGGATTGCGCCGATCTATCTCCAGTATGTGGGGACCGATCCTGTGGATCTGGATCCTGCTGAGTATGAGACCGCCACCATGGATGAAACCTTGTGGCAGGTGGTCGAAGGGGTGGTGGCCACAACAGCCATTGAGACCACCGAAGTGAGCACCGGTACCCTGGTTGCCGCAGAAGGGGTGGATGGCCTTGCCGTCTATCGCTACAGCGGTGATACGGCTGAGCTGGATCTGCAGCGTACAGAGTTTACAGTCGAAAATGGCTGGTCTGAGCTGGATGCAGGTACCCGTATGCTTAAAGAGCAGACGGTACGGGTTGCCGGGTCGCACATCTCGGGTGGATCGGCGGATCAAACCTACCGTTATATCGGTAAGAACAATCTACGTTTGGATCTCTCCAAACAGGACTACACCGACAGCAGCCTGTGGCAGTTGGTGGAGCCGACGTTGGATGTCTCCGTGGTGGAAGCAGGCAGTACCTGGACCCTTGTTGATGGTGTGGGTCGCTCCTATACCCTGGAGCTGGAGGGTGAAAGTGTTAGCCTTTCTGCCAACAGTATTAGTGCGGTTTCGGTCGCAGCTTCTGCGGCTGTTGGTGCGGCGCTGGGTAGTACCGGTGTGGCGGTCAGTGGGGCGGGTGCGGTCTCCGTTAATACGGTCAATGGCAACACCGATGCGATTATTGAGAGCAGCACGGTGGAGAGTGCGGGCGCGTTGACCATGGATGTTGACAGTGATGCCAAGATTGCGGCCACTGTGGTCGCTGCTTCGCTTGCTGTGGGGGCCGGGAGTAGTACCGGTGTTGGGGTCTCTATTGGGGTCTCGGTGGCGCGCAACTTGATCGGTCAAGCAGGCTTTGGTGTGCAGGATGTTGAGGCTATCGCCACCGTCCGCTCCATGGTGTTGGACTCTAACATTAACACCGCGGGTGCTTTAACCATGACTGCGGATGCCGAACAGAGCATCCATGCTTTTGTGCTGGCCGCTTCTGCCGCAGTGGCGGTCGGGGGCAGTACAGGGGTTGGGGTCAGTGGTTCCGGTGTGTGGGCAGAAAACCAGATCGGCAACCAGATCTTTGCTGGGGTGGACAGCAGCTCCCTGATTGGTGAGCGCACCAGTAGCTTGGCCATTGGTGGGGATGTCACCATCAGTGCGTCGGATATCTCCCGTATTAAAGCCTATGCTGGGGCCGCTTCGTTGTCGGTCGCCATTGGCGGTAGTGCTGGGGTCTCCATTTCGGTGGGGGTCTCTCTGGCACGCAACGTTATTTCCACCACGGTGGATGCCGGTTTGGCTGGGGCGGATCTGGTCTCCGCAGGTGGCGTCATGCTCACCGCCCATTCCGATGCCAGCATTAAGGTCATCTCCTGGGCGGCCTCTCTTGCCGTCGGTATTGGGGGTTCAGCAGGTGTGGGCGTCAGTGGGGCGGGTGCCTCGGCGCTCAATATCATCCTGGGCGACAGCCGTGCGGTGATCAGTGACAGCGACCTGCTGGTCGCAGGCCCTGTGGTGGTGGATGCCCAGGCCGATAACCGTATTGATGCATCCATCCTCTCTGCCTCTGTTGGGGTCGGGGGCGGTGGTGTGGCCGGTGTGGGGGCCTCTATCGGGGTAGCCCTAGCCCGTAACTTTGTGGGGTATAACCCTTATGATAACGATGAGGATGCCGTTACCTATCATTCCAATGAGGATCTTCCCAGTCAAATTGTGACGGGTGATGTGATCCGGCTGGGGGATAAGTCCGGCTCCAGAGCGGGTGAGGTCTACCGCTATATTGGTGAGGAGACGCTCTATCGTCAGGATCTGGATGAAGATGGTGTCTATGATAACCTGATCTTGGCTCAAGATTATAGCGACAGCACCCTTTGGGAACTGCACCTGACCACCGATGCCAATGAAATTTTGGCTCAAGTGCATGGCAGCTCCATGGCTGTGAATGGTGAGGCCACAGAGACGGTTGATCTGACCATTACCGCCGATAACCGGCAGGTGATTGATGCCACCATCTTCTCTGGCTCTGTGGCCCTGTCGGTGGGTGGTACTGCGGCGGTGTCCATCAGTGGGGCAGGTGGTAGCGCCCTTAACCGTATTGGATCTCATACCCGTGCGTTGCTGACCGACAGCAGTGGTGAAGGGGTTAACCTGGATGGGGATGTCATCATCCGCGCCAATGATCTGGCCTCTATTGATACCACGGTTATGGCGGTATCGGTTGCGGGCTCTGCCGGGGCTTTTGGTGGCTCTGTCAGCATGGCGATCTCCATTGCGGAAAATCATATTGATAATGAAGTGACGGCACTGGTGGACGACAGTGTGGTCTTGGCCAGTGGCGATGTGACCATTGAGGCGGTGGATGATGCCTCAATCAACGCCACCTCTGCCGCTGTCTCCTTGGCCTTCTCGGCCAGCGTTGGTGGTTCTTTCGCGGGTGGTGGGGCCTTTGCGACCAATACCATTGAGACCGCTGTGACCGCAGCCATTGACCGTACCAGTGGTGCGGCTGTGGAGGGAAGTGTCGCTGGGTGGACGGAAGTCTTGGCCGGTGGAGATCTGACCCTGAATGCGGACAGTAGTGCGACCATCGACAGCACCGTTGCGGCCGCCGCAGCCAGCTTTGGCTTGGTCGCGGCCGCGGCTGCAGGTTCCGTTGCCACCAATACCCTGTCACCACAGGTCAATGCCTATATTCATGAGGCCGAGGTTCAGGCCGGTAGTGCGGGTACCATCACCATCAATGCTGGGGGTGAACAGAAGGCCAGTGCTTTTGTCGCATCGGTCTCCATCAGCTCAGGAGCCTCCATGGGGGCCTCCACGGTGATGACGCGGGATGATGGTCAAATCCTTGCCTATCTGGGGGATGATGTCACCGCCTCAGCGGGTACACTGCGTATTCGTGCAGAAGCCACCGATGAGATCTTCCAACGGACCATTGCAGCCAGTGGTGGCCTGTTCACCGGTCTGGCTGGGGCCTACTCGGAGCTCAGTATTACGGCGGATACCCTCGCGGCCGTTGGCGATCGTGCCTTACTGGATGTGGGCACGCTGGATGTCCGCGCCGACCGAGATCAGGATTTTGATGCCACATCGTACAATTTGGCAGTGGGGGCCTATGCCGGTAGTGGGGCTTCTTCCATCACCGAGGTAACCGGTACGGCGGATGTCACCGTGGGTGCCGATAGTATCATTAATGCCTCGACCATTCTTATGGCGGCAGATAACCGTGCGGTGAAAAATCGCTACACCTCAGATGATAATTCGATTGAGTCTATGTCTGCGGGTGTGGGGAGCCTGGATGTTATTGAGTCGGTGGTGGATATCGGTACCGCCAACCGTCAATTTGGCGCCAACGTCACCATTGGCCAAGGTAGTGAACTGACGGTTACCACCGATGATGGCAGTGAAGGAACCTTTGAAGTCACCACCAATGTGGATGTGAGTGCGCTGGATAAAGTACGGGTCGATGGTGTTGCCGGATTAAAGGTGACCTCGGCAGGGTCCACCCTGGATACGGATCTGCTGTCGGATATCACCATAACCGGGGCCTCCCTGCGTAACCTGAGTGGTGATCTGATCCTGTCGACCAAGACCGATGCGATCATTACCAGTGGGTCTAATGTCTTTACCCTGGCGGCCATTGCCGGTGCCATGGCCAGTTCCAGCGCCAATATGGACAGCAGTAATACCATTCATCTAACCGATGCCACCCTTTCTGCGCTGGATGTCAAACTCTATGCCGGAGAGAGCGCGGATCGGGTCAGTAATATCCTCTCTGCCACCGCCCAGGCAGATATGACCACCGTCTCCATTTATGGAATCAGTGCCCCGAGTGTGGGAGCGCAGATTGATGAACACAACATCATTGATCTGGATGGCACCACCGTCATTACCGCGGTGGGGGATGTGGATCTGGTGGCGCAGGAGGGGTTGAGAGGGGATGACCGTGCCTCAGTCGATGGCATGGTTCTGAATATTGGTGGGATACCTTACGGTATGGAGGCGGCTGGCCGTGCCGATGTGGACTCTGTGCATGAGATCCGCATGGAAGAAGGGGTCACCATTGAGGCTGGGGTTAACTACCAAACTAAGATTCAGATTTTACCCTATCTGGTTGATGGTGTACGGCAACTGGATGTCTCACGTATTGATAGCGATCTAACCGAAGCAGAGAAGCTTGCCCTGGGGTTGGATCCTGCCCAGCAGTACCACTATGCGGCCCTGGCGTTGGAAGATGTGGCCATGGGGGTGAGCACAGGCACCATCGTGGAGGCCATTGCCGGCGCTTTGGGGGGTGGAACCGCGGGTTCCTTCTACCAATATGGCCCCCTTGAGCTGGATACCGCCGATGCCAGCCTTGTGCTGGAAAAAGAGGACTACAGCGACAGTGACGCTTGGCAGGAGATCACGCCAGATTATCAGTTGGATGGCAGCGAGGTGGATCTCTCCGTGGCGTATGGTGAGGTTGTCCGTACCAGTGATGGACGCTGGTATGAGCGTATTGGGGATGATCTGCTGCTCACCACCGCCAATGAGAGCTTTGATGGCGAGGATTGGTCAGAGTGGGAGGCTATCCAGAGTGATGATGGCCTGCAGTTTGGTCTGCAACTGAGTGATGATTTCTATCTGGTTAAGCCCAAGTCTGTGGATCTGCCGCAGTTGGTCTACGCCAATGTGGCCAACCAGTTGTTGGAAGATCGCGCCAAGATTAAGGGGTGGATGGCCAGCCATGCGGGGAATGCGGAGGCGATTGCCCGTTATCAAGCGTTGGTTGAGGCCATTGATAGCCGTCTGGAATCCATGGGGATGACCGATACGACGGAAGATGGTGAGACCTCCCCACGCAGCAGTTTTGATCAGTTGTTCCTACGTCTTCCGACCATTACCGCTTCGGGTGGTGGGGTGTATGTCACCACCGGTAGCAGTTCCCAAGCGACCCTTCAGGCTGCCTTTGAGGCTGGCCAGTTGATCGCCCATGGTGACGCCTCTGTCGAGATCACCAATAACACCCCCTTTGGTCTGGAGATCAACGATATCCAGGTCCTTAGCGGGGGTCGGGTGGATCTGGTGGATGGGGAGATGGTAACCCTGGGTGCGGGCACCACCTACTTGAACGGTATCGCCCTGGGTGAGGCCTCGGATGGGGGTAACAGTACCATCACCATTATGCAGGACTCCTACCCGGCAGAGTATTACGACCTGGGGCAGGTTCAGATCCCAGAGGCCCCGCAGGATCTCTATGTACGGGGTCGGATCGTCAATGAGGATGGTACCCTGAACCTGACCAACCTGGAGGGGAGTATCCATGTCACCGGTGAGGTGCGTGCTGGTACCTTAAACCTCTCTGCGGCAGGGGACTTTAACCTCTCAACCGACGACTGGTTCCATGCGGGGAGTGATCCCCGTCAATTGGTGGACTTTAACGAACAGTTTGGTCTGGCACTGGCCAACCAAAGTGTAAATGGTAGTTTTGTTGAACAGAGCATGAGCACGGGTGATGGCCGGTTGGATGCCTTAATGGCGGCCATTACCAACCCGGCAGACCCTGGTCATATCTTTGCCATGGGTGCCATTAATATCAATGCCAACTATCTGAATATCAACGGTTTGATTCAGAGTGGTGTGGAGAATATTGAGCTTACATTTGAAGCGGATTTTGCCCCGGATGCGTCGGTCAACTTTACCGATGAGTCGGGTGACTTGCGCGATGGCATTACCTTTGGGGGGGATGGCCTGCAAACGGTAGATGGGTTCTTTGATGCCGACAGCGGCACCCTTGTGCTGGATGCGATTGAGCCTGCTGCAGGTGAGATCAACATTACCGGTACCATCGTCAGTACCGGTGGTGGTGAGCTGTTGGTGGCCAGTGGTTATGCCTCGGTCAACATTACCAACCTCACCGATTATGATATGGCCCTGGATAAAATTGATGTCGCCGAAAACCGTGAAGGCCGCATCACCATTACCGACTCTACCTCCTTACGCAGAGAGCAGTTCACGGTCGCGGATGGTCTGTACAGCCGTGAAGTCAGCCAAGGCACCCTGACCGAGGTTGATGGCATTAGCTCCATCAGTTATGAGGTGGTCTCTACAGAACATGATCTGACCGAAGAAGAGCTCTTCTACCAGCCAGAAGAGGGGCGTTATTACGTCTGGACCGAAGGTCAGGCCAAGACGGAAACCAAGTGGGAAACCTGGAAGAAAAAGAGCTTTAACCTGATTGGTTTGGATAGTGACTGGTTGGCCCGTGACAGCAAGGCAACCTCCACCAGTTTGGCCTACACCGATGGTGAGCCGCTGCTGGAGTCGGAACTGGTGCTCTCGGCTGAAGAGCTGGGTCTGACGGCTGATTCTGACATCTACTTCTATAATAACTATGATGAGATGCGTAACCCTTCGGTAGACTTAGTCTCCGATGTCTCTTTGGTACGGGATATTACCACCAGTAATCTCTACCGCTATGTGGGGGAAAGTGGTGCGTACTCCTTCCCGGTTACCGACTTTAGTGACAGCAGTCTGTGGTTGTTTGAAGAGACCATGGTTGGTGGTCGACAAATTCAAGTTCTTAATGCCGAGAGTGTTCAGGCCAACCCCACCAAATGGTGGAGCTGGACCTTTGATACGGTCATTAAGGCCACCAATTCAGTGTCGCTGTACTCCTCTGACGGTAAGTGGTCCCCCTCGAAGGAGAGCAACACCTTTGAGAGTGATTTTGCCAACCAGGAGATCACCATTGATGGCCCCCACACCTCGGGTGGTGGCTGGCTGCGCAAAAAGACCATCACCACGCATAAAATTACCGAAACCGGCCTGAAGGATTTCTACACCTACGCGTTGCGGGCAGATATGCCGGTAACCATCTCTGCGCTAACCGGCTCTACCGACCCGACGGTCAATATTGTTAATGACAACAGCCAGCTGCTGCTACGGGGTAATCTCTCCTTCTCCGATCAAGAGGTCGCGGATGATGGTGAGTCGATCATTCAGCCTGTTTCGATCTCCTCCGATGCTCTGACGGTTTCAGGTAATGTGGTCTTCTCGGGCCGTCTGCCTGAGCTTTATGCCAACAGTGATGTGACCATTACCATCCAAAATGGCCGGGGCAAGCTGGCTCTGGTCGCAGAAGGGGATGTGGTGGTTAACCAACTGGCAGGCCGTGAAGCCAGTAGTCTTAAAGTTAAAGGTATTTCCGCCAGTGGTGACATCACCATTGATGCCTATGACAGTATCATCACCGACTCTTTAGGGATGATTCAGGGGCACTATCTACAGCTACACAGCCAAACCGGTCTGATCATTGGTAATGTGGATTCCGAAGGGCTGGCGGCCAAGGCAGAAGGTAGTATCACCCTGGTGGAAGTGGAAGGGGATATGAACCTTGTCGCCCCCACCATGGCGGGGATGACGGCCTCTATTGAATCGGTCACTGCCGATGTCAACCTAGAGGTTAAGGGTGGCGCCATTTTGGATGTCGCCATGGAACGTTACACCCCAGATAGCGATGAGGTGCTCGCACAGCTGGATGAGGCAGGCTTTTCCGATTCGGAACTGGCCGCAGCCGGGCTGGGCAGTGCTGATGCGTTAATGGCCCAGGCCGCCTATACCATGGCACCGGATCTGGTGGCGGCCATTTTGCCCCACAACGATGTGCTGGGGCAGGGGGATGCCAACAGTGATGCTGAACAGCTAAATGTCTTAGGCCGTAATGTGACCTTGGTCACCTATGGGGGAGAAACCGCCAGTTTGGGTATGACCACCGACCGGGTGACCATTTTTGATCCCGCTGATTTTGCCAACCTGACGGAAGAAGAGCAGCATCTTCTGGCATTGGCCAGCCCCGGTGATGTGGTAGATACCAACTATCAGCGCTACGAATATTTGGGCGATGACACCACCTTTGATCTCTCCTTAGAGAGCACCTTTGATCATGCAGGCTTATGGCGTGAGGTGGTCACCGGTGAGAGCACCGACCTGCCCATGTTGACCACCTCTGACGGTCTGCGTGATGTGGTGGCGGGGCAGTGGGTTGAGAACCATCGTGAACTGCTGTCGGTGACCATTCAGATCTCAGATGATCTGAATGTGAGTGCCTCAGGTACCATGACCGTCTATGCCGAAGGGGATATTACCCTGGCTGCTGAAGGGGATGTGGTCATCAGCGATGAGACCGATAGCGCCTTGACCATGGGGGGCATAACCGCACTGGGTAAAGTGCGTGTGGATGCCACCGGGGGTATTATCGCCAGTGGTAGTGGTACCCACGCTTGGCTGACCAGTGGTGGTGATATGTGGCTGCGGGCCAGTGGTGAGGCGGGCTATGTGGGCGGGGCCATACGTGGTGCCACCAGCGACGCGCTGCTGACGATGGATGTGCAGGGTAGCGAAGCTCTGCTGACCGTGGAGGCTTTAGGCGATGTCCGTTTGCTGGATGCTTCGGACAGTTTGAACCTGGCTGGGGTGCATGCACAACAAGGGGACCTTTACCTACAGAGTAGTAACGGTAGCCTGTTGGCCGCTGAGTTTGATGGTACCCATGTTATGGGTGACCATGTGACCTTAATTAGTGGTGATGCGGACATCACCGCTGCAGGGCTACGGACCATTGGTTCTGCCGCCACAGATCTAACCCTGGAAGCTGACCAGTTGGTGGTGGAAAGCCACAGTGGGTACCCCTCTTTCATCTATGTTGATGCCACTGGGGATCTGGTGGTGGAGTCCATCGCTCTGCAGGACAAGGGGCAGATCCGTATTCATGCTGAAGGGGACCTGACGGTTAATAGTGCCCTGGAGTTGGAGAGTAACGACAGTAATCTACTGGATCTAAACGCAGAAACTGGTGACCTGACCCTGGCGGGTGAGCTGTTAAGTATCTCTGGTACGGTGAACCTCGCGGCTGGTGGGGATCTTATTCAGCAAGCGACCCTCTGGTTTATGGGGGCTGAAACCACCCTGACGGTTGGCGGTAACCTGGAACAGCAAGGGGCGGTGGTCTTGCGTTCGGATGGTGCCTCTGATGACAGTGATGCCGCTTTGACGGCCACCATAGGTGGTGACCTGCTGTTGGCACAGATCTCGGCAGGTGTGGCAGATATGCACCTGAGCGTTGGGGGGCGTGCGGTAGAGAATAGTCAGGATGCCGAGGCGGACCTTATAGCGGGTGTGCTGACCCTGCGGGCAGGGCAGAGCATTGGTACCGGGGGCCGCTATGGCGCCATGCTGGAGACCGATGTTGACAGCGCGGTGCTGGAAGCCGATGGGCACATCGCCATGGATAACAGTGGCGACCTAACCCTAACCTCTGCAGATCTCCACAATGGAAGCAACGGTTCCATGGTGGTGAACAGTGAGGCGGCCCTACATATTGCAGGGGGGATTACGCTGGAAGGTGCTGCCAATCTCCTGTTACAGGCGGCAACGACCCTGACCCTTGCCGATGCACAAACGATCACCAGTGAAGGGGGGCATTTAACCCTACTGGCAGCGGGAGATCTGGCTCTGGCAGGGTCGGCATCCTTAAACAGTGGGGGTGGTGACCTAACCCTGCAATCCACGGCGGGTAATCTGACCATGGCCGCCGACAGTGTGGCCGATACCGAGGGGGGTAATGCCCACCTGCAAGCCTCGGGTACCCTTACATTGGGTCAGGTGGAAGCACGAGAATGGGTGGATGGCCTCCGTGCTGTAGCCACAGAGGGCAGTGGTATTAGTGTACAGGCTGGGGCGGCGATTGACAGTGCACTGGCCAGCGATAGTACGGCCTATAATCTGGCCGCTGGTGAGGTACGTCTGCAAGCGGGTAGCGGTATTGGTGGTAGTGATGAGACCACTGCGTTAAAGAGCCATGTGGTTACAGTCAGTGCCACCACCAGCAGTGGTGATGTGCGGTTGAACAATGCCACCGCATTGACCGTGGGTTCGGTGAGTGATCTGGCGATTGAGCAGGTGGTTGAAAGTGGCTACACCGCCATGAACTGGCTGGCTGATCAGTCTGGTATTGCCACCGGGGCCAGCGGCGCGGTCAGTGTGACCACCACTGGAGATTTAACAGTGAACAGCACCCCTTCTCTGGATGGAGGGGTGGCCATTGAGGCCGGAACGGGTGGGGTAAGCCTGACCACAACCGGTAGCGACAGTGATATTTGGCTGACCGGTGGTGTGGTTAGCGGTGGGGCCATTACCCTGCAAGCGGGTGGGGCCTTGCAGCTGCATACGCTCACCTCAGGTAGCTATAGCAGCCATTTGGCGGATGCCGCAGGCAGCTTTGGCGGTAGTGGAACGGTTAGCCTAACCGCGGCATCTGGTGCCATTACCACCACCGACTCCGGTACAGCTCCCCAGATTATTGCCGACCGGTTGGAGATGATCGCCTCTGCCAGCATTGCCACCATGACCCTGGCGGTCAATACCCTGACTGTGGATGCCGGTAGTGGTGATTTGACCCTGACCGATGTGGATGGCTTTGGCGCCACCACCACAGGTTTGAACCTGGAAAGCCTGCAAGGGGTGGGGCATGTCACGGTTACCACCCAAGGGGATCTGGCTGTGACCAGTGCCCGTGGGGCGGATGATGGCACCATGACCCTGACCAGTGCTGGGGATATCTCTCTGGCTGTCGCCGATGCCTTGGCTGATGCGGGTGAGGCTGCCGGTGCAGAGTTAACCCTGGTGGCTGCTGGGCTGATTAGCAGCAGTCGACTGTTTAGTGGCAACAGCCGTACCAGCTACCATGCCGGTGGTCCCTTGCGTGTGGGTGCTGAAGAGAGCTTTGCCGATGGTGATGACTTTATCGCCTTTGATGGGACAGAGGTGATTTCAGGGGATCTGATCTTAGCGAGTGACACCACACTCTCGATCTCAGAGGTCATGCCTGAAGCGGCGACATCCACCACCCTTAAAGCGTTGGATGGGGTGAGTGTGCTACAGGCTGGTCAAGATCGTATTGATGCGGGCGCTGTGACGGTAGATGCCCCAACCACCTCGGTTCTCACCGCCGATCAATTTGCCGCAGGTAGCGATCTGCTGGCCAGTGGCCAAATGACCTATACCGAGAGCAGCGACGGTTTGGTGATCACCTACAGCAGTGATCTGGTTTTGGATGCTCAGTGGCTCACGGATATCGCCGCAGTGACCCCCCAAATAGCAGACAGTTGGTGGGAAGATGATTCACTCAGTCAGGTCACTGTGCAAGTAACGGGGAATATTGTTCTCAACCAGGTGGAGAGCCTGCCCAGTGATCTAACCTTGCAGGCGACAGGGTCGGTCAGGGTTGTATTAACCGAAGCCAGTGGGGTCAGTGATCTTGCGGTTTCAGCCGGTGAGACCATTGAGATCACCCATACGGGAACCTCGGCCCTTAATTTGGGTGAGATCACCAGTGGTGCTTTGGACAGTGCCGGTTCGGTCCAGGTGCACAGTGGTGGCGACTTAACCCTCAGTGGCACAGTGCAGACCTACAGCGGTTCTGCACAGTTTGAATCTGCTGGGGGGAGCTTGACACTGAACAGCACCATGGAGAGTGATTCTCTGGTGTTGGAGGCCCTATCGGGTATCAGCAGTGGGGCCAGTGCCGCGATCTCTGCGGGTGACATTGTGCTGCATGTCTCCAACGGCAGTGTAGGCAGTGCCTTGTCGCCTCTGACCCTGGATGTCACCAGTGGCGGTGAAGGTCTGTCGGGCCAGGTCTCGGGTGATCTTTACCTCACAGATGAGAGTGGTGATCTGACTCTGGATCATCTGGTGGTGGGGGGCAGTGCAAGCCTGATCGCCAGCAGCGGAGCCATTCTTGGTGGTGCTGAAGGGGGGTATGCTGACTTGCGGGCAAGCAGTGTGGTGGTCAATGCCCAAAGTGTCGGTCGTGCCGCTACTGTGGATTCCGTTATGGACGCTTTGGTGTTGGAGAGCAGCAGCCTGACCGCAACCACCACCACAGGGGATCTGCTGGTTCAAAACTACGGTGACCTGGCCTTGCAGGCCTCGCAGAGTGCTGGCGCACTGCTGGTGGATGTGGCGGGTGATCTGAGTATTGAAGGTGATGTTACGGCCCTCAACGCGACAAGTTTGCTGGCGGGGGGTTCGATCACGCAACAGTCCGGTACCCTCAGCTCTACCACAGGAACCCTTGAAGTGGTGGCCAACCGGGGAGATGTGGTTCAACAGAGCGGTGCGGTGATCCAAAGTGATGCTGCAGATCTGTGGTTACAGGCCGGTGGAGACATTACTACCACCACGCTGGTTACCCCCACCGCGGTCGCACTTATCGCCCAACGGGGTTCTGTTTTGGGCAGCAGCAGTGGGGTGCAGGTCGATGCCAGCAGCCTTTGGTTGCAAGCTGGTGAAGCGATTGGTGCTGATGTCTCCGAAGGGGCAGTCAATGCCACTTCAGCCGATGTGACGGCCCTGTCTCTCTCAGTAGACAGCCTGGCCGCTCAGAGTGCCGGGGCGATCTATGTCGCCGATGCCGATCACCTGAACGTGGATGATGTCACGGTCAGTGTTGACCGGGCTGGGGCGTATGAGACCACCCAGCAAGTTCAGAATGGGCATGTCAACACCAGCGATGGTGGTGCCATTAGCCTAACGGCGGGTAGCGATACCGTGAGCGCCAACCTGAGCATTGCCGACGGCTCTACGGTTGAAGCCTCGGCGGGGGGTGATCTGAACCTCCATGCCTCCGACACTGTTCGACTGATCGAGTTGGATGTCAGCAGTGAGCTGGATATGGGGGCTGTGTTGGTGGGGCAGGATGATCTGACGATCACCGCCACCAACGGTGTGAAAATTGTGGATGGTAGCGGTGTCGATACGGCGGGTGTGCTTTCCCGTAGCCATCCTGGGGATATCCACATTGTTGGTGATCAAACCCTGGGTGCGGATCTGACCCTTGCTCTGAACATGAATGCAGATGGCGATAGTGAGCAGTTGTCGGTTAGTGGCACCCTGACCTTGGGGGGCACCTTGCGGGTGACCCCCACCAGTGGTTTTGTGCCCGATCTGGGTGACCACTTTAACCTGATTGATGCCACCGTCGTGCAGGGCACGTTGGATGCCGCCAGTGGTCTGTTTGGGTATGATGATGGCCAAACCGTTCTGGCCCTGGATCAAGGGGCAACGGATCTTAATCTGACGGTCGTAGAGCGGGTTGCTGCCGATATTCTGACCATTGAGACCCATAGCTCCACCGATGCCGATCACTTTGGCATGTTCCACAATGCCGCCTATTTTGGGGCTGATCTTACCTACGATGTTGGTATGACCATGCGCTCCAGTGATTTTCTCACTGTGGATGGTGTGTTTGCGCTGGGGAATGCAGAGCAGACTGTAACCCTCTCGGGTGATGAGGTCGGCACAGCAGATGTACGGCGCTTCCTGATCGGCGGCGAGAACCTGCACGGTTTTGTCGGCTTTAACGGACCCTACCGGTTGGATACCAACCATGATGGCGACCTAAGCGATGAAACCCCCAATGCCGATGCCGCAGGCTTTGAACTAGAGGGTGTGGATGTCGCCTTTGCACTCTACTTAGAGGAGGATCCCGCATCAGATCAGCGTTGGTGGTTGAGTAGTTCTGCCCTCGCCGAAACGGTGACGGAAGTGGGCTTCCCCATTGTGGACTTCAGTGTGGACCAAATGGGTATTGACCTGAACTTGGGCAGTGACGGCAGTGTGGTCAACTATGTCGCGGAACCGCTGGATGTGGCCATTAACGACAGTGGAGAGACCATCACCATCGACCATGATGGTGCCGAAAGTACGCTGGTTCGTGCCTCTGGTTACGTCACATTGGCGGTGGATGAGTTCTTCCACCTCTCCGGTAACCTGGGCTTTGAAAAATCCACCCGCGAAGTCACCTTGGCGGATGGCAGTAATAAGCAGGTGGATACGCTGACCCTTGGCGGTGAAGGGCTCTACGCGTTTGCGGGGTTGGATGGCCCCTACTGGCAGGACAGCACTGGTGACGGCATCATCGATGGTGAGGACCAACCCCTGGACAGCGGTTTGGGCTTGGCCATGGAAGATGTCGGCTTTGGCATGGCATTGATGAACGATGGAGAACTGCAGTGGACAGCCCTGCATGCCGAGGCTGGTAGTGTTGAGGTGGTGGGGATTGAGGGTATCACCCTTGCCGCCCGTGATATCTCTGTGGAGATCAATACCGTCAGCGGTGTGGATGCCGCTTTTGATGCCAACGCGAAGGTGGTGGACTTCCAAGCTGAAGAGGCCGCCGCTTTTGATGTGGTCACAGGTACCGGTCAATCCATGAGCCTGACAATGGATGGTGCCCATGGCCAGTTAGTGCGGGCCAGTGGTGATGTGGATCTTAAAGCTGGGGATTTCCTGGAGCTTTCCGGTTCTGTGGGTTTTGAGCGTCGGCAAGAGTCGGTCACCCTGGCCGATGGTAGCGATGTTCAAACCACGATATTGAGCATTGGTGGCGAAGATCTATCCGGTTTTGCCGGTATTGGCCCCTACGGTACGGATGTCGATGGAGATGGTCTCTATAGTGATGATGAGCTTAATCCCGATGCCGTAGGCTTTGGTCTGCGCGATGTGGATTTTGCCTTTGCCAGCTTTGTGAGTGATGACGATGGCTATACGGACGCCCAGTGGCGTGCGCTCAATGCCACTGTGGGTCATGTGGATCTGTTGGGGCTGCCTGATGCTCTGGATCTGACCATACGGGATCTTGGGGTAGCCTATAACAGCGCCACTGATGGTGTGTCGGTGATCGACTTTGCCACCCGTGAGGTGGACGGTGAGATGGTTGATCAGTCGGTAACCGTGGTGACCGGTACTGATAAGAGTATAGACCTCAACCATGATGGCGACCGGGGTGAGATGTTGCGTCTCTCCGGTGGTATGGATCTCAGCGTGGGCGATTTCTTCCATGTGGGCGGCACCATGTCGGTGGAAAAACTGCAACAGCAGGTGACCCTGGCCGATGGAACCCAGGCTGATACTGATGTGCTCACCGTGGGTGGTGCGGATCTTAACGCCTTTGTGGGGCTGGGCGGTCCCTACCGCAGTGATCTGAATGGTGATGGCGTCATAGATGACGCCGATGGGGTCAACCCTGACGCCATGGGCCTAACCGCCAGCGGTTTTGAGTTCGCCCTGGGGCTGTTCCAAGAGAGCGATGGTGATCACCGTCAGTGGACAGCGTTGCAAGCCGAAGTGGCTGAAGCGGCGCTGGTGGGTGTGCCTGAGGTTACTGCGACGGCCAGCAACCTGATGGTAAACATCAATCAGGTTGAAGGTGTAAGCAGTGGGGCGCAGGCCGATCAGGTGATCGATTTCTCTGCGGCAACCTTTAGTGTGGCCACTGGGACCTCCACCCTTAAAGATCTGAACATGGATGGCGCCAAGGGTGAGCTTATCCAGGCGGCTGGTGACTTTGATCTCAGTGTGGCGGGCTTTGTTCAGGCTCAGGGTAGCTTGGGTTTGGAAAAATCCCAACAATCGGTCACCTTGGCCGATGGCACCAGCATGGCGGTTGATAGCCTGACCATTGGTGGTGCTGGGCTCAACCTCTTTGCAGGTGTGGGTGGCCCTTACTTTGTTGATTCCAACCTGGATGATGTCATTGATGAGACCGATGACCGTGCCGAGGGTGTCACCGGTTTTGCCATGGATAATGCTGAGTTTGCATTGGCACTGCTGACCCCGGATGCCTCCAATCATCAGATGGCAGGTGTGCAGTGGATGGGGCTGGAGGCCAGCGCCGATCAAGTGGGCTTTGTTGGGTCTGAGGATCTGGTGCTGACCGCTGAGAATATTCAGGTGGATATTAACCAGGTGTTTGGTCTGGCCACGGGTGTGAACAGCGCCGAAAAGGTGGTGGACTTTGCAGCATCACCGCTCGCGGTTATTACCGGTAGCGACAGCACCCGTAGTTTGGATATTACCGGGGATAAAGGGGCACTGATCAGCGCCTCTGCCGATGTCACCATTACGGTGGGGGATTTCTTCCACACCAGTGGCTCCCTGGGCTTTGAAAAATCCACCCAGACCTTGCTGCTCTCCGACGGTAATCTGGTTGAGCATGACATCCTCACCATCGGTGGTAGCAACCTGCAAGCCTTTGCAGGTGTGAATGGCGGTCCGTTGGTTGATAGCAATGATGATGGTGTGATCGACAGTGATGACACCCCCGGTGATGATGCCCTGGGTCTCTCCCTAGCTGGGGTGGAGTTTGCCTTGGTGGTGGCCCAAGACACGACCCGTGATGTCACCCGTGTGGCGGTTGAGGCCGGTGTTGGTGCCGCCCGCTTTGTGGGTATTGATGACTTTACCATGGAGGTGACCGACCTGAGTGTGGCGGTTAACCTCGCAGGTGAGACAGATGGTGAGGTGATTGATTTTGCGGGGGATGCGTTCCGTGTCACCACAGGAACGGACCGTTCCATGACCATGCAGCAAGATGGCGCCTATGGCACCGCTTTAAGTGTCTCTGCTGATATGACGTTTGCCATTGAAAGCTCGGTTTACCTGAGCGGTAGTGTGGGGATTGAAAAACAGCAGCGGACCCTTGATCTGGCCGATGGCAGTGTGGTGGAGGTGGATGCGCTGATGATCGGTGCCGCTGGCCTGGAGGCCTTTGTCGGTACCGGTGGTCCTTACCGTGAAGATGGCGAGATTATTAATCCTGAGGCCGCCGGGTTCTCCATGAGCGGTGTGGATCTGGCCATGGGGCTGTTCCAAGCCCGCCAAGATCAGATGAATGCCGAGGAGCTAAGCCTGGATGGTGGCCAGTGGATGGCCATCTCTGCCCACGCAACGGCGCTGGATGTGGTGAATCTGCCTTTGGATATGACCATCTCGGAGCTGGATATTGCCATGAATCGGGTCTATGGGCTGGATGAAGCCTTGGATGCCGAGCTGCATGTGGCTGACTTTACGACCCCTCTTGAGGTCCGTACCGGTAGTGACTCGGCCCATTTGATCGATTTCTCCGGTGAGTTTGGTCAGTTCCTAAGTGTTCAGGGCCATATCCAAGCGCAGTTGGGTGAGGTCATTTCCATTGATGGCTGGGCCTCCTTTGAACAGTGGCGTGAGACCCTAACCCTGAGTGATGCCTCCCAGGTGAACACCGATGTGGTGACCATTACCGCAACGGATGTTAACGCCTATATGGGTGTGGATGGCTTGGGTGTTCAGTTGACCAATTTGGATCTGGGGTTGGTGTTGGCAACTGCTGCCGATGCCACCGACAGCCGCAGTTGGCTGGCGCTGGAGGGGCGTGCTGAGACACTGGCCTTAACAGGTTTGGAAGAGTACGGGGTTGTATTGACGGGGCAGGATCTGGCTTTGGGGATCAATACCGGTTGGGGCAGTGACAGCCTTGGGCTGAGCAATGAAACCACCATTGACTGGGTAGCCACCGGTGTGCGCACCCTCTCGGTTGGGGCCGATAGTGTGACCCTGGATGCCGACGGACAGCGGCTGTTGCTCTCTGGCACCATGGATGTCGCCATTGATGGCCAGGTAAGTGCCAGTGGCAGTATGCAGCTGGCACTGGAGAGCCAGGATATCGTGGTGGGCGGTCAAACCTTGAGCGCACAAAGCCTGTTGTTGGGGGCTTCGGATCTCTCCGCAGAGCTGGACGGCATTGCGGTGGAGAATGTGGATCTGGGCATGGCCTTGATGACCCCCGAGTTTGCCTCGGGTGACGATAGCCGCAGCTGGTTGGCCCTCTCTGCTCGGGTCGATGCGGTTACGCTGGATGCCGCAGCTCTGGGTCTGCCTGACGCTCTGGTGGTGGATGCCACCTCCCTGGCGCTGGACCTGAACATGGGGCTGGGGGACTTTGCCGGTGTTGATAACGATCGGGTGATGGATCTGGCCGGTAGTCAAGCCATTGCCGTGGCCACCGGTAGCAGTGTTGCCGGTGAAGAGACCATGACCCTGGACTTTGATGGTGAGGCTGGAGAGTTCCTGACCCTGGGTATGGATGCTGTGGTCGAGGTGGGGACGATGGTCGCCCTTTCAGGCCGCTTTGCCCTCTCCCGTGCTGGTCAGCGCTATGTCACGTTGGATGATGGCAACCGCCGCCGTATGAGTGTTACCGCACTGATGGCGGATAATGTCAACATTAAGGCGGGTGAAGGCGCAACCTCGGATATCGCAGGTGACTTTACAGGTGTCGAGATTCTTGATGGAGAGATGGCCCTGGTTCTGACGGAAGATCTCTCCGGAGCCGGTAGCTTTATCGGGTTGAAAGCCGGTGCAGATCTGGCGGCTCTGTCCGGTGTCTCTGGGCTGGAGATGGCTGTCAGTGACCTTGCTCTGAGTTATAACGATGGGTTTGGTACCGGTGCGTTGGCTGGACGGGTGGTCGACTTCAGTGTGGGGGATATTGATGGCGATGGCCGTGATAGTGGCGCCACTGTACTGAAACTACCTCAAAACCCAGCTTCCAGCTTTGTGCTGGATATGAATACCGAGCACCTGGATGCGGCCGGCTCCGTCAGCATTACCATTGGTGAGGGGGATACCCCGCTGTTGACCGGTTCCGGTGACTTTGCCGTGCGCATTGCACCTGATCAAATGGCACTGGGCATCAGTAGCCTTAACGCCTCCATTCATGTGGCCGATGAGACCGCCACTGTGCGGGATGGTGGTATGGCCATGATCACCGCCAATGGTGGCTTTGCGCTCAGCTTGGATGCCTCGGTCGCCTTGCCCATTCCTGGTCTTATGGGGGTTACCCTGCTTGGGGATGTGACGCTGGATGTCAACCAGACTGGTTTGGCTCTGGATCAATCGGTCCAGGTGGGGCAAGAGGCGGTCGCCCTACTGTTTGCCGATGGCAGTGAAGTGGTGGATTTCTCCATTGATAACCTGGACGCCTCCTTAACCGGTCTACTGGGTAGCAGCTTGGGCGGTGTGGCGACGGAGTTGATGGATGCCCGCATGAGCTTGGCGAGTATTGAGGCGTTGCCACTGGTTAATAAGCGTATTGATGAGCTTATTGAGATCTCAACGGTGCTCAACCTGGGGGATTACATCAACCACTACATGGGTATGGAGAGCGACTGGGCGGATATGCCTGAGGTCACCTATGGCGAGTGGGACGTGCCGACCATAACCGGTTTGTTGGATTATCTGAATGATGAGTGGGTACCTCAGTCTGGCCTGAGCACACTGGATGATACCACGCCCTTGCGCTTTGCCATTACTGAGACAGGGCTGACCATTGGGGTTACCGCAGGTATTGACTACGCCATTGAAGATCTGGCGCTGGAGCTGGGGACGTCTCTGGATGCCCTGGGTATGGCGTTGGATGCAGACTTTACCGTGGATGCTGCCATCAATGCCGCCCTGGACTTTGACTTTGTGCTGGATTGGAGCAGCGGTCTTACCGCCGACTTTGAACTGCGGGATCTGAGCTTTGCCGGGGATATCAGTGCGAGCGATGTGGTGGTGTCGGCAACCCTTGGGCCACTCAATCTAAGTATTGGTCGGGAAGGGGACAATGCCGAGACCCAGACAGCCTGGGAGCGGGGTAGCCTGACCGCAGGTATTGCGGGGGCCATATCCTATGTGGATGGTACCTTCACCGTGGATACCGACCCAACCCAGAACAATGAACTGGCGCTCTACCTACCTGTTTATGCCAGCATTGCTGGTGTGGATATTGTGGGGGATGGGCCCGTGCCGAGTATTACCATCAACGGCCAGTTGCTGGGTGGTGATATGACGGTAACAAGCGAAAACTTTGACCGTTTCGCCAGCTTTGCCGACATGAGCATGACCGACCTGCTGTTGGCACTGCCCCAGATGTTGGATTATCTGGAGCAGATTGATCTCTCCTCACTGGGGTTGGATGAACTACCGCTTATTGAGTCAACCTTAAGTGACATTTTGGATGTCGCCCAAAGTTTTGATGAACAGGTGGTCGATCGCATCGACTTCTATAAGCCCATTGAGCTGTGGGAAGCGGCTGAAGTGGAGACCGCTGGGGCTACTGGTACCGTTGCCATGGTGCTGGATGAGAGCCAGCTTGTGGGTGAGGCAGGGCAATTTGCGGACTCGATGGTGAACCAGTGGATCACCATTGGGGCGCAAAGTACCCAAATTGAGTCGATCTCTGAGGATGGTTCCACCCTGACGGTGACCAGTGAATGGACCAGTACAGACGCTGAAGCCAGTTATCAGATCCATGGTGAGCGTGAGCAGATCACCACCATGGATGAGTTTATCACCGCGCTGAATAACTCCGGCCTGTTGGCTGGGGATCGCACCGCCAGCTATGACGCAGAAACCGGTGAGATCCGTGTACCGCTGGTATTTGCCGATTATCGTACCTTTGAAACCGCCTTGGATCTCTCCGTGGGTGACAGTGATGGGCTGGCCTTTGCCACCAATGCTGTGGCCTCAATTGGTACCGATCTGGAGGCTGGCTTTGATCTTATCCTTGCCTTTGGTGATACCTTTGATCTGGCCTTTGATAACTTTGCTGCCAGTGCCAGCATCAGTGCCGCTGTGGAAGATTTTGAAGCCAGTGCCAGTATGGGCTTCTTGGGCTTGACGGCAGGGGGTGAGGGTTCGGGTTCAGGCTTGAACTTTGATGCCGGTGTTGAAGTTACCGTTGACCGTACCCCGGATGATGACAGTGACGGTACCCGCTTTACCATTAGTGAACTGGTGAGTGAAGGGATCAGCAGCGTTCAGTTTGACTTTGAGGGCTCGGCCTCGGCCAACATTACCGGTTTGGCGCTGGATGCAGGCAGTGCCTCTTACGATCTGGCGCCGGACCTGAGTGTGGGTATTGAACTGGCTGAGTTGACCGATCTGAGCACCCTAGAGGTGACACTGCCGGATCTTAGCGAGTTGACCAATCTTAGTAATCTAAGTTTTGAGCAGGTGATCTCTGCCGTTCGCTTTGGTCTACAGGCGGTGGATGAGTTGGCGATGGATCAGGCCTTCTACACCCAAGAGTTGCCGGTGATCAACACCTCCATTGATGAAATTATGGCGATTGGTGACACCTGGTTGGGGTATTTGGAACTGGCTGCGGAAGATCCCGCAGAAGGGTTAGCCCAGGCCGAGTTGGCCATTGAAGAGGCTTTAGGGCTACCCGAAGATCTGCTGGACCTAACGTTAGATACGGCTGCCAATGCTCTGTATATGGATCTCTCTGTGGGTATGGAGTATGCCGACAGTGTGGCGCTGGATCTGGACTTGGCCACCTTGGTCAGCATGGCAGGCTTGGAGTTGCCCTCAGGTATTGAGACCCTGACGGATATCTCCGGTGAGGGCAACATTGATCTGGCCTTGGGGGCTGAGGCTCAACTGCGCCTGGTGGTGGATCTGCCGACGGAAGAGGGGGGGGGTGTCTCCATCTCCTTAGGGGACTATGACGCCACAACCGGTACGGGTACACAGTTGGAAGTAACCGCCATGTTGGCGGCGGAAAATATCAACCTGGAATTTGATCTGGGTATCCTGGGGGTTTCGGCCCAGGGTGGCTATGTGGTGCTCAATGAAGATGGTGAGCGCAACAATGCAACGGCGGCCTCCATGAGCTTGGCTATGGTGGATGGTGCGGCTGAGTTTGATGTGAAGGGGGGCTTTGATCTTAACCTGCCGCTCTTTATCACGGTGCTTGATAATGATATGGGCATTGGTGCCTTGCAGGTCGGGACCAGCAGTGAACTGGGTAGCGATGGCTTGCAGGAGCTGGTGTTGGCGCTGGCTGGGCAGGGCGGTGGTGTGGATACCGTGCTGGATGTCAGCCTGCCGGACTTTGAACTGGCCAGTACCAGCAGTGGCCAAGATACCCTGACCTCTCTGCTTTATGATCCCAGTATCGTATTGGATGGTGTGGATCTGGGGCTGGGTGTGGTTCAGGATATGTTCCAGAACACCATTGCGGCGGATATTCCCATCATCGGTCAAAAACTGGCCGATACCGGACAGCTCATTGGTAATTTACGGGGCGGTCTGTTGCAAGATCTGCGGGATAAGCTGGGTGGGCCTGGTAAGCCTGTGGAACTGGTACGGGATGTCCTGTTCAACACCTTTACCAACCTGAATATCCTTCAGGATATGAATGTGGATGGTGAGATCACCACCGACGATATCCTGGTGGGTTTCTATGATGAAGAGGGCAATCAGCTGGGTAACTGGCAGCCTGAGCTACCTCTTCCTCTGGGTGGGGTGGATGATATCCGCTTTGATATGATGTTGGGCGGTACCATTTTGGCAGCCGGTATCGATATTCCATTGGATATCGATCTGCCAGGCTTTGATCTAACAGTAGATGGGGGCTTTGCCTTTGATGCCGAGTGGTTCTTTGACTTCGGCTTTGGTCTGTCGGTCAGCCGTGGCTTCCACCTGAACACCAATGAAGAAGGAGAGCGGGCAGAGCTGGGTCTGGAAATTGAGGCCTATTTGGATGGCGACCCCAACGATCGTGACAGCATTACCCCCTTCTCTGGCTCTGGTCAGCTGCTGTTCTTTGAAGCCTCGGTGGTGGATCAGGATACCGATGACACCTTGGCTGGGCACCAAGGTAGTGGCCTGAGCGGTGGTCTGTATGTGGATCTGGTGGGGGATTCCACCGGGGCGCTGACCTTGGATCAGGTGCTCTCTCGTCCGTTAGAGACGGTCAAGGCCACCCTTGGGGTGGATGCCCATATTGACCTGGGGCTGGAGCTGGGAGTTACCGGGTTGCCGGGTCTTGAGGCTGATTTTGTCCTGGATTGGGACTGGCGCCTGGGGGATGAGAGTACTTCTGCCCCAGATATCTCGCTGGAGAATATCCGTCTGGATATCAACTCCACCATTATGGAGTTCTTGCTGCCCATCGCCACCCAGGTGGCGGATGTGGTGGAGCCACTGCGTGATCTGGTGAATGCGCTGACCAAGCCTGTGGCGGGCTTGGATCTGCTGGTGCCTAAAGATCCTACCATGCGGGGCATCGTCAGCTTGATCTGGGATCTCACCTCTGGCGAGCCCCCCATTAACTGGGCCTTCCTGGATGCCGTGCAGTTTGCACTGGAAATGCCTTCCATGGTGCAAAATCTGGCCGCCATTGGTTCCGGTCTGCCCATTGGTAGTATCTATGGCCTGGGTAGTGGGGATATTACCTTTGTTCAGGGTGAGGATCTTAACCTGGACGGTGGGGGGGATGGCGAATTCAGCAGCATGCTGGATGAGATTAACCTGATGGCCGCAGAGGCCAATGGTGGATCGGCGACCACAACCGAACGAACCGGTTTGCAGTTCCTACCTTATGTCACCGATATCTCCAACTGGGCTCAGATCTTCAGTGGTGGTAGCGCCACCCTGTTTACCTATGAACTGCCGTTGTTGGAGTTTACCGCCAGCTTTGATACAGATATCGCCATTATTCCGATCCCTTATCCACCCTTGTCGTGGATTCAGTTTGTGATCGGGGCGTTTGGACGTGTCAGTGCCTATGCTGATCTAGCCTTTGGTTTTGATACCTATGGTATTCAAAAAGCGTTTGAAACCGGTAACCCCATTCAGGTGTTGGATGGTTTCTATGTCAGTGACTTTACCCTGCCTCAGGTCAGCAATGGTGCGTTTGTACCGGGTACCGGTGGGCTGGAGAAGCCTGAATTTGGCGTAAGTGTTGAGATCGGTCTGCGTGGTGGGGTACAGATTGCGGGTGTGGTGGCCGCGGGTATTGGTGGTTCTATTGAGTTCCGGGCCGATGTGGATCTGAATGATCTGACCGAAGCGACGGTGGAGCGTGATAGTGATGGATTGGTCACCTCAGCCACCTTTGCGGGGGATGGTAAAATCCGCGCCTCTGAAGTGTTTAGCATGTGGCAGTATGAGGGGCTGGGGCCCCTTAACCTCTTCTCCGTTTCAGCAAAAGCGTTTGTAAATGGGTACATTTGGGGCCGTGCTGGTGTTAGCATATTCTCCGTTGGCTTTAACTATAAGCTCTTTAGTGTCAAGTTGTTGGAGCTCAACCTTAGCATGCCTGAAGTGCAACCCCACTTGGGTACGGTGGATGGTAATACCCTCTACCTGAATGCCGGTGAACGTGCCTCTGATCGGATGTATCTGGATACCGAAGATGACTCTGAAACTTGGCTGCTGAGTGGCCGTAATGGCACGGTACAGGTGCAGTTTGGCAACTACTATAAAGAGTATACCGGCATCACCAACGTGGTGGCGGATATGGGGGAAGGTAACGACACGCTGGATGCTACCTCTCTGTCCGACGTCACCGTCATAGCCGATGGTGGTGCGGGGGATGATATCATCCTGCTGGGTAGTGCCGGTGGTATGGCCGTGGACCTGGAGGGTAACAATACCCTTACCGCACTGGCCGACAGCTACGGGGATGTCACCCTGGTTGGTGGCTTGGGGGATGACCGACTAACGGGTGCCTTGGGCAACGACATCCTGGTCGGTGGCCGAGGTACCAACACCTTAAGCGCTGGAGATGGTGACGATACCCTCTATGCCCTGCAAGGGGTTAACCGCATGGTGGGTGGTACGGGTGAGGATAGCTATATCTTTGCGGGTGTGCTGGGGGTTAATAACATTGTAGAGAATAGTGGGGAGGTCTCGCATACAGACTTCTCCGGCGGTGTGCCTGATGAGCTGATGAATGTGATCGGTGTGCTACCTGGGGCACCGACGGTTTCAGTCCCTCAGAGCTACTCTGCACTACGGGGTAAAAATGCCACCCTGGCCTTGCCTGGTACACCCTTTGGTGGTGATGCCCTGGAAGATGCCACCGTGACCGTCTCTGCACTGGATGGTGCCATTGTGGGCAGCAGTGCCAGCGGCGTTACCGTGGGTGGTACCGATACGGCCCGTACCTTTACAGGCTCGATCGCGGCACTGAACAGCTACTTTAACTCAGGTCGTGCCAGCTACCGTTATGATGCGACGGATACCAGCCGTAACCTAACCTTTGTGATCTCCCAGGGGGATCTCAACAGTATGGCAAGTAGTACGGTTGACCGGGCTGATTCCACAGACTTTGATATTAGTTGGAATGATCTGGATCGCCGTGGGGATGTGGTGGTTGCCGTTGGCAGTACCTCGGGCAGCGAGCAGGGTATTTGGATCTCACGTGATGGCGGTGTGACCTGGAGCAGCTCCAACGCACCCACCGGTCGCAATTACTCCGATGTATCTGTCTCTGGTAATGGTCAGGTTATCGCGGCGCTGGATACCAATGGACGGGATTTGACCATCTCTAATGATGGTGGGGCGACTTGGTTCCATGTGGGTATTCCGGATGATGGCACCCAAGCGGTGCTGGCCTTTAATAACGGTTCGGTCTTAACGGTTGATGATCCGACGGATCATAAAGAGTTCTTCTGGAAAAATATCTTTAACTGGGGGTGGCGTAACGTCCACACGGCGGGTGAAATTCGCCTGCGTACCTCCGATGGTAACTGGCATGTGAACAACCCTGCTGACGTCAACTGGAACGATATGACCAGCAGTGACGATGAGCAGGTACAGGTTGCCTCAGCCAGTTCTGGGAACAGCATCTATAGCGCCCAACAAGCGGTTGATGACTGGACCAACTGGAACAATAGCAGCACCAACTCCGGTAACAAAAACTGGAACTCAGTGGATACCAATAGTGATGGTCGCTATGTGGTGGCCGCCACGGAAGAGGGCGCGGTTTACTTTGCTGATACCTCCTCTTCCAGTTGGTCATGGCAGGGTGCCGGTTCACTGGGCCGCAATGCGGTGGTTACCATCTCAGACGATGGTTCGTTGTTGGCGGCTGCAACCAGCAGCGGGGTCATGGTCAGTGAAGATCGTGGCGCAAACTGGACCCGGGTTGCTGGGCAAGGTTGGTTGGGGGTTAGTGGGACCCCCTCATGGCGTGGGGTTAGCATCTCATCCGACAACCAGCGCATTCTTGCGGTGGCGGCCAATCATCCCATCTATAACTTTAATATCCCTGCACTGTCTGCTGCGCCTACGCTGGATGTGGCCGAACGTATTGTGGTGAGTGGCGAACTGCCAACCGATATCATTCTGCCCCAAGGCACCCTGGTCGATGCCGACTCCTCTACCTTGACGCTGGACCTAACGGTAGAGGATGGCAGCCTGAGTACCGATACCGCATTGACCGATAGCTTGGGAATTACGGTTACAGCCCTCAGTGGTGGACTCTCCTTCAGTGGATCCAACAGTCAACTGACCCAGTTGTTGGAGCAAGAGGGGGGGCTGACCTTTACACCGGATGATGATGGCGAGGTCGACACCGATCTGCTCATGGTGGCATCGGATGGTCAAAATGAGACCACGGTACGCAGCACCCTGGAAGTGGTGCAATCCTTCGCCATGAACGCGCAGTATAAGGCGGGTCGCTTTGAGGTGTTTGCCAACCCGGGCAACGCGTTGCGTCTGGGCGGTTCCTCGGTCAGTGAGCTGCGTTTGGGTGAGCTGTCTGATGTCTTTAATGTCTATGCCATGCATGATGAGACGCTCACCCTGGATCCTTCCAGTGGTGCAGACCAAATTCGGGTCTTTATGGGTAACTCTGCCCCCGTACAGGGGGGGGGCTACAACCAGATGATTCTGAACAACGATGTCGATGGCCGTTTGGATAACGACACCCTGGAGCTGGTGCTACCCGCTTTGGAACAGTCAACCTCCGGCAACACGCTGCGTATTGGCGATGGTTACCTGATCATGGGTAATGAGCGTATTGATTGGGGCGATGGGCTGGGTACCATCTCTATCAGTGGTGATACCATCCGTCTGATCTCTGATCAGGAAGATGGCACCATTGATCTGGGGGATACCCGTCTGGTGGTTGAGGGGGATGTGGTGGTGGTCGAGAGCGACATGAACGCCAGCGCCGCCAGTTTTGAGAGTACGGAACGTCTGATTATGCGCGGTGATATCACCGTGGATGAAGGGGATGTGGACATTCTGGGTGAAGGTGAAGTGTTCTTTGCCTTGCCCCCCATGACTGCAGGCACGCTGGATCTAAATAGCTTGCAGGACTCCCTGCGTGAAGGGGCTGGTCTGGTGGTTGAGGCGGCCGATGCTGCAACCATTATCAGCCTGGGTGGGGTTGGCGGGATTAACATTGATCCGTCTGCCTTATCTGGGTTTGATCGTCCGCTCACGTTGGGGAGTGATGGGGGCAGTAACCCCATTGTATTGGATGGTGCCGATGGGTTGGTTTTGGATGTGCCTGTGCTGTTGCAGGCTCAAGGGGATGGCGGAACCATTAACATCAGTGGCTCTTTGACCTTCCAGAGCTTGGAAATTCAAGGTCCTGGGCATACCACCGCATTGAGCGACGGCAGTAATACCAGCTCGGATACGACCTTGCTGATCAATGACGCTTTGCACATTACCGGTAGTGCAGCACTGACCGCAGGAACCACCATTACGGTTACCGGTGGCATTAAAGGGGATGCTGGTGGTAGTGACATCCTGACCCTTAACGCCGGTGGTGCCATTAACCTGCAAGGGCGCATTGGTGACGGTGTATCTACCTGGAATGTGACCACCAGCGGCAGTACCTATACCGATGGTACCTATAGCGATATCTCCGTCTTGGGTGGCAGTGGTAGTGGGGCCACCGCCAACATCACCGTATCGGGTGGTGTGGTGACCGATCTACAGCTTGTCTCCACCGGTGGTGGATATGATGTTGGCGATGCCCTGCGTATTTCAGCGGTCTCTCTGGGGGGCAGCGCCAGTGATGACTCTTATGAGTTTAGCGTGACAGCCCTGGAGGATATGGAAGGGCTGATCATTAGTAATGCGACCGATGTGACCTTTGATGACAGCATCCATATCAATGGGGATGTCACCATCAACGCCACCGGTACGGTGACCTTTAGCGACGCCTTTGAAATCCGCAACGGTGGCCGTATGGAGATCGTTGGGGCCAGTGAGGTGATCCTGAGTAACGGTTCCCGCTTGTTACCCGCGGATGATGGCACTGCAAGTAGTGTGGTGATAACCGGCACCGATGTCACCTTGCGTACGCTGAACAATGGCTTGTGGCAAGAAGATGGCTCCTCCTTTGCCATCACCGGTGGTGAAAGTTACAGCATGTCTGGCAATACCGCAGGCGATGGCTATGCCTCGTTAACGGTTTCCGACACCAACGGTGGTGGGCTGGCATTGGATGTTGCCAGTGATGGCTCAACAGGTAAGGTCGCGTTTGGCAGCAGTGGTGCCGCGTTCAGCATGACCAGTTCGACCGGTAACATTACCGTTGCGGATGCTATGCAGGTCAGTGTGGACAGTGTCAGCTTGAGCAGTGAACAGGGTACGGTCAGCTTAGGGGCATCCTCCAGCTACACCGGTAGTAGTTTGAGTGCCAGTGGACAAGCTGGTGTCACAGTGTCGGCCAATGCGGCTCTAACCGTAAGTGCGGTGACCCTAACCAGCTCGGATACCAACGTGAGTGTGGGGGATTCGGTTGCGGTAACCGGTACAACTCTCTCCGCCACCGGCAAGACGGGTGTGGCGGTCTCCAGCAACGCCAACCTGACGGTGGGTGCGGTGACCCTAACCAGTTCCGATGCCGCCGTGAGTGTGGGAAGCACGGTCACCGTTAAAGGTGACAGCCTCTCCGCGACCGGTAAGACCGGTGTTGCCGTCTCCAGTAATGCCACCCTGACGGTGGGTGCGGTGACCCTGACCAGTTCCGATGCCAACATCAGTATTGGAGAGGCTGTCACGGTGACGGGTAACAGCCTTTCGGCCAGTGGTGCAACCAGCGTGGCGGTCTCCAGTAATGCCAACCTGACAGTGGGGGCGGTGACCCTGACCAGTTCCGGTGCCGACGTGAGTGTGGGAAGCACGGTCACCGTCAAAGGTGACAGCCTCTCTGCGACCGGTAAGACCGGTGTTGCCGTCTCCAGTAACGCCACCCTGACGGTAGATGCGGTGACCCTGACCAGTTCCGATGCCAACATCAGCATTGGAGACGCTGTCACGGTGACGGGTGACAGCCTCTCAGCCAGTGGTGCAACCAGTGTGGCGGTCTCTAGTAATGCCAGCCTGATCGTGGGGGCGGTGACCCTGACCAGTTCCGCTGCCAATGTGAGTGTGGGCGATACGGTGACGGTGACGGGTAACAGCCTCTCGGCCAGCGGTGCAACCGGTGTGGCGGTCTCCAGTAATGCCAACCTGACGGTGGGGGCGGTGACCCTGACCAGTTCCGCTGCCAATGTCAGTGTCGCAAGCACGGTGACCGTCAAGGGTGACAGCCTCTCTGCAACCGGTAAGACCGGTGTGGCGGTCGCCAGTAATACCACCTTGACGGTGGATGCCGTTACCCTGACCAGCTCGGACGCCAGTGTCAGTGTGGGTGACTCGGTGACGGTAACGGGGAGCAGCTTGACAGCTACCGGTAAAACCGGCGTCAGTGTGACTACCAGTTCAAACCTGACGGTCACAACCGTAGCCCTAAGCAGCTCGGATGGTGATGTTGCCTTGGGTCAGTCGGTGAGTGTCAGTGGCACCACCCTAACCGCCAGCAGTACCGCAGGTAGTGTTAGTGTGGGCCAGTCGGCTGCCGTTGCAGTAACCAACGTTACCTTAAGCAGTGATGCGGGTGATGTGACCCTGGATCAGTTAGGGGTTATCACCGCGACCTCGCTGCGGATGGAGAGCACGCAAGGGAAGATCACTTTAGGGTCTCAGAGCAAAATTACCGCCGATGAAAGTACCCTGGTGGCGTCAGCTGATACCGTTTATACCCAATCGGATACCGAAATCCTGGGGGGTAAACTGACGGTCACGGTGGACAGTGGCTTAGGCAGTGCAAGCCAATCCTTTACCACCAGTGTCGATCAAATGCAGGTCACCACACGAACCGGGAACATCTACCTCTCTGAGACCGACGGCTTGAACATCATGGGTACGGGGGTGGTGATCACGGAAGGGAGCGCCAATGTCTCCTTGGTGGTGGCTGCCGGTGAGATGACCATGGACAGCGGTGCCGCCATTTCCGTAGATCAGGGGACGATCTCGGTTGAGACCCAAGGTGGCGACCTGGGGGTATCCTCCATTAAGAGCAACAGTGGGGCCATTACCCTGAACGCCAGTGGCGCCATTAAGGCCACGGACATCAACAACCTTGTGAGTACCCCCGATGGGGTTGAGCTGTTTGCCGTCGATGGCATTGGTGAGTTTGGTGAGAAGTTCATGCGCCTGGATGTCGGCACGGTTAAGGCGGAAAACAGCAGTGCGGGTGATGTAGTGTTGGTGGGGATTAGTGGTCTGACCTATAGCACCATATCCATTGCCGATTCTGATAGTTGGATTGGTCTGGGTACACAAGAGGGCATTTTGCGCTCTGGTAAGGTTTACACCTCGGGCGGTCATGTGGCCATGTTTGTGGGTAGCTCGGCTATTACCAAAGAAGCGGTGACAGAAATTGCCCAAGTAGCCAGGGATCAAGCCAACCGTGAATCTTCTAAGGCACAAAAAGCAGACCTTGCCCGTACCAACGAGCTAACGCAAACCACCACGGTTAAACCCGACTGGGCTGGTGATGCCACAGCGGAAGCAACCACTGGGAATAAGCGTTTGAGTTCTCAGCAGGTGTTGGATCCCAACACCTCTGCTTTGCTGCAAAGTGCGTTGACCATTCAGGCCCCAGCGCCCACCACATTGCCGACGATTCCTGACGTAGGTGAGGGGCGTAATGGAGATGGCGCAGGTACAGAGTCTTCGGAGCGTGAGCAATCACTTGAGGAGGATCTGGATCAACCCTTGGAAGAGACGGGGGAGGAGGCCGACCAACCCCAGGATGGAGAGGGGGCTACACAACCCCAGCAAGAGCCACAGTCTGAAGAGGCTCCAGCGGATGGGGAGGGGCAGGAGAACCCTGACCAGCCTGAGGATCAGGATGCCGCGACGACCACCTCTGGTTTGTGGTTTAACATGAAGCAGGGTCTGTTTAAGTGGATGGATAAACAGGTGATGAATGTTGAGCTTAAAGCTGAGGTAGAGGCCTCTGAGCGGGATCAATCACTCAAGATTAAGAGTTAAGACACTTCGCAAGCCTGTGCCCTCAGGGGCACAGGGGCAAGATTAAGAGTTGAGACACTTCGCAAGCCTGTGCCCTCAGGGGCACAGGGGCCAGCTGATGGGCTTGGTATGATCAACGTTGGGGGTTAATCTCTCCACAGCCCTTCGTTACGTAGGGGGGCATCCCTTAAGCCGATGGGCTCCTGGTTAGCCTTAGGTTTATCCCGCGGCCATGCCCATTGATCTGGTTTGGCTGGCTCAGCAGGGTTTGACATCGTGGGCGTGGTGGGGGGCAGGCCGTCGGGATCAAAAACGCAGTCTGCTCGGCAAACGGGCGGGTAAAATAAGCCAGCGGTCTGTCTGTTGAGCCCCACATGGCACGGCCATCTATTTCGGTACTCTGGCCCGATGTTATCCTGCTGGATGCTACTCTGTTTAGGGGCAGGCGTGGGGAGGGGGTACCTGTTTGCACGCTTTCTGACTCAGCAGGGTTTGACATCTTGTCGGGATCAAAAACGCAGTCTGCTCGGCAAACGGGTGGGTAAAGCAAGCCAGTGGTCTGTCTGTTGAGCGCCACATGGCATGGCCATCTATTTCGGTACTCTGGCCCGATGTTACTCCGCTGGATGGTGCTCTGTTTAGGGGGCAGGCGTGAGGTGTGTTGTCCTGTTTGCGCGGTTTTTTGGGCTTTAAACAGGGAAAAACCAACCACGCCTCTTTGGGGCGGCAGGGCATGTTTACGGCTGACTTTTTTAGCACCTGAATGATGGCGGTTTGTGAACGAAAAGCCGGATCATGGCCTAACAGATCATCCCACTTCTATGGCCGTTGGTGTCCAGAACGGCCCCCCCCCAAAAAAAAATACAGCTGTCTAAAATAGTCCATCCCTTGCCATCAAGCCAAGCGTGGTTGGTGGTGTTCCAACCACGCTTGGAGCATAAGAATATCCCATAAGGGGTAGTGCAGGTTCTGCTGTCCGCTTTGGTGGGCTTGCCACGCTTGTTGAATGGGCACAGGGTTAAGCAAGCCTTGCTGTTGTAACCGTTCAGGGGCCAGTAGATCAGCCGCCCAGGTTTTTAAGGGGCCACGAAGCCACTGTTCCAACGGAATACCAAAACCCATTTTTGGCCGTTCAAACAACCGCTCTGGCATATAGCGTGTTAGCAGACCACGAAGGGGCTGTTTTCCTTGTTCTCCAGAACGTTTAAGAGCCAAGGGTAGTGTCCAAGCCAGCTCTACCATACGATGGTCTAACAGGGGCACGCGGGTCTCAAGGCTGGCGGCCATGGCGGCGCGATCCACTTTAACCAGAATATCATCGGGTAGATAGCCAAGGCTGTCGACATACATCATCTTGTGGATGGGGGCGTCCGCTGCGGTTAAGGTTTGCCAGTGATGCAACATGGCTGAATGGGGCTCCTCACTGCCTAAAACCAGTGTTTCAGGGCGGTCCCAGTGGGAGACCATATGCCGGTAGAGTTGGGCCTGGCTGGGGGAAGCGAAGAGATCCAGCACTTTATGAACAATATCCCCCGGGTTGCCTTGTGCTTTTTTAGGCAGCCAGGGGCTGGCTGGGCGCAACAAGGCTGACCACATGCCCGGTGGCATGGCTTTGCCCATTTTACTGGCTATGCCCCGCATGGAACCCGGAACATGGTTGATGAGTTTCCACAGTTTCATGCACTCCCCATATCGGTCATATCCCCCAAACAGCTCATCCCCCCCATCCCCAGAGAGTGCGACGGTTACATGTTGGCGGGTTAGTTTGGCCAACAGTAGAGTAGGGAGCTGGGAGGAGTCGGAAAAAGGTTCGTCATAGGTGGTTGGTAAGGTGGATACCATATCCAACGCATCGCTATGGGTGACCTGAAGGGTGGTGTGTTGGGTGCCTAAGTGTTGAGCAATGGCCTGGGCATAAGGGGATTCATCATGATCGGCCTCTTGAAACCCAATGGTGAAGGTATGTATGGGCTTGCTGGACTCCGCTTGCATGACCGCTGCTATTAATGAGGAGTCGATCCCGCCGGAGAGAAAAGCCCCTAAGGGCACATCGGCAATCATCTGCTGGCGTACGGTGCTATGCAGTTGATCTGCTAACAGTTTTTCTGCCTCATGGGCATCGCCTTGAAAAGGGTTCTGCAAGGCGTGCTGAACCTGTTGATGCATTGACCAGTAGGTGTGGATTTTCCCATCACAGGGGGTTTGGCTTCCTTGCAAGGAAAAGGTGCAATAACAGCCGGGCTGTAGTTTGAAAATACCTTGGTAAATACTATGGGGGGCTGGAATGGCGTTATGGCGTAGGTAGAGCGTGAGGGCATGGCGGTCCATCACCCCTTGCCACTGAGGGTGTTTTTGCAACGGCTTTAGCTCAGAGCCAAACAAAAGGGTACGTCCTTGCCAGCCGTAGTAGAGCGGTTTTTCTCCCATGCGATCACGGGCTAAGATAAGGGTTTGGGTGTGACGATCCCATAGGGCCAACGCAAACATACCCACCGTACGTTGTAGGGTTTGGTCGATCCCCCACTTGGTGAGGGCGGCCAGTAGCACTTCTGTGTCGCTATGACCACGCCATGGATGTGGATCAAGATCTTGTTTTAGATCATTAAAATTATAAATTTCCCCATTGAATACAAGCGTGTAGCGTTGGCTGTTGTCGTGCATGGGCTGGTGCCCTGAAGGGGAGAGATCCTGGATGGCCAACCGTTGATGCCCCAGGGCAATACCTTGTTGGGCATCCACCCACAGGCCTGCACTGTCTGGCCCTCGGTGGTGCAGGGTTTGAGACATGGCTGAGATCGTCTGCTCAAGCGCGTGTGGGCTCTGGTCCCGATCCAGGTTGATGAAACCACTGATGCCGCACATCGTCTTTGGCCCTTCTTACCATTATCTGGTCGGTGGCTGTGTGTAAATAACAGGGTACTGGTGGCCAACACCAGACCCATCTGCTGGTTATGCTACAAGGCCAGCGGCGGTGCGTCTTGGAAAAAAAAGGGGGAGAGTGCTTAGGGTGTTAACGCGGGTTGAAAATGGGGTTTAAGCTGTTGTTGCATCTTGTGGAGATACGCGATATCGCCCTGTTGGTGTTGATCCCAAATCTGTTGGGCTTTGGCACAATAAACACGGGCCTTGTTATAGCTTTTGACCTTCATATCCCGTTCACACAGTTCAATATAGCGAATAGCAATACCCTGTAATCCCAGTAGGGCTACCTGATTGCCTGGGTCACGCTGAAGAGCTTTTAAAAAAAAACCATAGGCACTCTCTTCTTTAGGCCACATCAAACGGTCACGTCTCAGGTGATCATGGGCAATCTCCAACAGAAGATGTAGCGCATGCTCTTTGGGGGGGAGTGGTGTCGCACCACCAAACTGGCTTCGGATCTGTTGTGCCTTGCCGCAGGCCAGCGCACTACGCCCAAGCAACCCTTGCTCTTTGTAGAGGGTGCACAGGTAGTGATAGCGGTCAGCGATGCGTAACATACCCTCAATCGCCCGTTTTTCCATGGGATCCATGGCGAGAATACGCTTGAATTTTTCATAGGCGTTATCACCAACGGGGATCATAAGGCGACGTTTTTTCAGATCCTCAAACCCCAGCTTTAGCAATCCCTCAAGATCAAAAGTGGCCGGTGTTGAGCTTTGCTGAGGCTCAGATAAAGCGGCCGGTGTTGAGCTCTGTTTAGGCTCAGAGTGTGCGGGGGTGTGCGGTGCCGTTGGATTATCAGTGCGGTTCACCTGTGCAGTACCTGGTTGCGCCTGAGGCGGTTGATCAGGTGTAACACGGGAGGGCGGCACGGTTTGGCCACCGGTGGCGATCCCTGCTGGTGGGTTCTGTAGCGCCTTCGAGTGTTGATCAGGTGTTGCAACGGCTGCCTCTGCCCTCTTAGCCGCGGGGAGCTGACTCTTGCTCTCTGTCAGGGCTTTGTTTCTTTCAATATTGGTCTGTGAAGGCAGCGGATTGTGTCGCTGGTGTTGTTCCTGTTGGGTCGCTTGATCCCCCTTTGACAGCGGCGTATCTTGACGATCTTTTTGATCGTTTTTGGTGGGGGCCATGTCGAGGGTTGAGACAGGCAGCGGGGTTTGCATGGGCGGTGGTGGTGGCAGAGTGTTCTCCGCACTCTGTTCCGCAGCTTTGGGCAGAGCTGGAGCTGCTCGTTTGGGGGGGGATGGTCGCCCTTGGCTTGCTGAAGGGGCGCTCGTCAGTATTGGCCGTACAGCCCCCTTCGCTGGTTCAATAGGCTGGGTGGTTTGGCTCTCAGCCTGGGGTGCATGTAAGGTAACCGTTTGGTGTGGGGTATGCTCCCGCGTAGCCTTAAGCGATGGGCTCTCTAAACCGACCGACGTGTTTAGTGATGCAACTTCTTTATTTTCTTGTGTTTTATGCTCTTGTTCAGCCTGGGTGTTAAGTGTCTCAACCCCCTGGCCTAAGATGATCACTTTGCGCTGGCCGGTCTGTGCATCCATACGGGTGAATAGTGCTTTTGGTGCGATGGCTTTCTCCCTCTCAACCACAGCTTGGCTCGGACTGGGCTCTTGAGCTGCCGTCACCTTGTTTATGCGGGTTTGAGCGGGGTCTGGGGTTGTTGAGGGGCGTTCCTCAGCTGGCGCCAGGGTTTTTTCCCTCTCAACCACAGCTTGGCTCGGACTGGGCTCTTGAGCTGCCGTTACCTTGCTCATGCGGGTTTGAGCAGGGTCTGGAGTTGTTGAGGGGGGTGCCTCAGCTTGGCTTGATCGGGCGATAGCCCCTGGTGGTTCTGGTGTTTGCGTAACGGCGGCTTTTGAACCTGCCACGGGGGCAACACGCTCAGGGGGGCTTGGTGGCAACGTTGTTTTAACCCCTTTAACTGGTGCCATGGGGGCCGGTGAGACCGCTTGTGCAGCGAGTGATGGCGCGTGCGTGACAGGCGCTGCAGGCTGTTGAGCGCTTGGTGAGATCAGCGTCCATAGTGCGCCTGCCCCCACGATCACACAGAGTAAAGCCACCCATCGCCATCTGTTTGCCGTGGGCTTTTCGGGCTTTGGCGTTGTCTCTTGGGCCGGTGGGCTGTTTTTTAACAGCTTTTGGGTAACCATCTCTGTGTAGAGGGCTTCCAGAGCGGCTGTATGGTTCTTGGCATGGCAAAGGTCGGAACGTTGTAGCCGACGACGTAGATCCTGCTTAAGTGTCAGCAGGGCCGGTCGATCCTCAGCCCATTGGCGGGCAATGGTTAGATACTGCGCTTCACTTTGAGCAATGCCTTCACTAAACCCTGCGCTGGTTAGAATAGATGCCCCTACCCGCTGTTTGGGGGCGTGCCCACTCAGGGTAAGGACTGGTACCCCCATCCACAGCGCGCGGCAGGTTGGCAGATCTTCCTGGTAGGTTAGGGTATCCAGCAAAATATCCATGTGGGTATAGCTGGTCCAGACATCCTCCTGAGTAGATGGAGGCATGAGGGTGACACGGTCCAGCGGTATCTGCTGTTGGTTTAAACGATGGCGCACCGCTTGGCAGATTGTCTCACTCTGATAAGCGTTATGAATGATGACCAGACGGGCTTGAGGAGTGCTGTTGAGCAGTTGGGACCATACATGCAAGGTGGTGTCGGTTAAGCGGTCGGGGGTGCTAAGGCTACCAAAGATCACCTGCTGCACACTGCATAAACGGTGCAGATCCAAAGGGGGGGCGCCCTCGGGCTGGAACAGATAGAGCCCCTGTTCCAAATGATGGCTGGTGTAGGTGCTGCTGGACGGATGTTCCGGCAGCATTACCGGATCCAGCACCACACCATTCATCCCTGGTAGAGGATGGTAGCAAGGTAGCCCCAGGTAGCTGATCTGTAAGGGGGCTGCTTTAAAGGCAAAAACACCCAGGTGGTGATCCGGTCCATAGCCACTTAAATCAACCAAAATTTGGATTTGATCTTTGCGAATATGTTCCGCAATGCTCTCTTCTGCCCAGTGGTGCATGTCCCGCCACTGGTGGGCTAGGGGTTTGGCCTTGAGCATAAGGCCGTCGACCAGTAAGCCGGTGTGGTAAATGGTACATTGGACCCGTGTGGTGTCATGGTGGTTTAACAGTACCGGTAGCTGTTCATGAATATCCGGGTTGCTCAACGCGTCGGGTAGCAGATAACCGATCCGTAATGGGGCATTAAGGGCGTGCTCTTCCAGCGTATGAGGCATCTCTAAAATGGGATGGTTCACCGCCAGTTGCACGGTGGCTTGGCTTTGCAGGGCAAACAGTTCCTGGTGAGAGAGCTGGTCACTGAACAGTGCCGTATAAGCCAGTGTGACGGCATCTGTCGTGGTGTGTGGGGGAAGATCCTGCGCGGCCTGTAAATAGGACAGTGCGGTAGGGATATCCCCCAGGCATTGGGCCCGTTTTGCCTGTAGTCCATGCCACTGGTTGGGGTGGGTTTTCTCAATGGCATCTATATGGGGTTGGGCCAGATCGGGCTCAAACCGCAGCAAGTAGAGGTGCGCCAGGGTGATATGGCGTGCCGGGCTAAGTGGCGGCGGTATGCGCATTAAGGTGCTCAGGGCACCATCCAGATCCCCAGCCTGTTGTTGCAGCTGGGCCAGCTGTTGTAACAGGGGGGTGTCCTGGCTTTTTTGCAGCTGAACCAGCAGGGCCTTTGCCTCAGACGAACGTTGTGCCTTGAGCAGGGCGGTGGCTAGAGATAGGGCCACATGGTGTCGCTTAGGGTCCGCTTTAAGCGCATCTTTTAAAAGGGGTAGGGCGTCTGTTACCCGTCCAGATGAGAGCCGGGTAACCCCCATTAAATGCAGTAACGCTACCGGGTCCGGGGCCAGCTCCATGGCCCTTTGAAAATGCAACCGGAACAGCTCACTCTGTTGTAGATCATCATGCAGACGGGCCAAGGCATAGTGGGCGCGCCAGTTGCTGCCATCCTTAGCCAGAACCCCTTCCAACAGATGTTGGGCCGGTTTGGGTTGACCAAGCTGGCGCTCAATGTTGGCCAGATCCAAAGCGGCATCTGACCAGCCCGGTTTGAGCTTTAAAGCCTGTTCAAAATGATGTTTGGCTTGGCTGAGCTTATGTTGGGTACGGTGTACACAGCCTAAGCCATACCACCCCTCTGCACGGGCGCTTTCTCGTGCAATGGCCTGTTCAAAGGTGTGTTCGGCATCCAGAAGTTGATGCTCTTGTAGCTGGATCTGCCCCAGATTAAGCCAAACTACAATGGGTGCCTGGGGCTGTTCCTGTAGGGTTTTTAGGCGTTGCAGCGCTAGTGTAACCTTGCCTTGCTGTTTATGCAGCAAGGCAAGGTTAACCTGAGCCTCCATATAATAGAGATTCTCTGGTTGAATCGTCAGGTAAGCCTTCTCTGCGGCCCCTAAATCGCCAGCGCGATAGTAGGCATTGGCCTGTTGAAAGGCGGTATCATCCTGGGGCACACCATGATCCATAGGTTGTTTGTCCCCTTAGGAGAGTGTGTGATGGCTAAGGTCCTGATGGACCAACAAGCTCTCATGCAAGCTGTTGGTATCATAGGCCTGGTAGCTGTTACTCTCCGCTGTTTGATCCGATTCGTTGTCGGTGGATGAGGCATCCTCATCTTTTTTCTGTTCCAGATAGTGGTCGGTCGAAGCGCTGGTATCCAGGACCGATTCAAGCTCCAGAACCATGGCATGGTCCCAATCTTCCACAGGTGCTACCAAGGTGGGTAGATCATGGGATTCTGCAAGGGTGGTCAGGTCCACATGGGCATGGTGTTCAATGCCCTGCTCTTGTTGGGTGGCCTCCCACATCAACATGGTATCACTGTTTTCATCTTCATGTGGCGTAGCCTGCAAGGGTGAACTTAGGAACTGCGCCAACATCAGCTCACTACCGGTGCCATCCAGCAGCAGTTCATTAAGCCCCTCGCCATGAATCTCCCCTTGCAACCCAGGTATCGCTGTTTGGCTGGGGCTGCTCTGTTGGGTGCCTTGGGCAAAGATCACCATGGCGCTCTGTTCATCCCCATCAAACAGGGTCGCGGTAAAGAGCCCGTGTTCCATGGTGGTGGGTCCCTCAAAGCTCAGTTCTGGCAAATCATCCTGCCGTTCCTGGCGTATCTCGATGGCGTGTTGGGCCAGCTGTTCACTGAGTACGGTCAGGCCCTCACTGGGTAGGTCACCATGGACCGACACGGCGACATTATGGGGTGTTTCAAGGGGCTGGGGTAGGTTCTCCAGCAGGCCATTATAAGCCAGTAGATCATCACCATCTGGGGCGGTATCCCAGGCAGCGCCGCTGGCCAGGGGGCTGACAATATCGCCCAGCGGGTGGATGATGGTCGCAGGTTCCACCACTTCAAAGGCGGTCTCTACCATGGCGGCTTGGGTGCCATCACTACGGGTAAACTGCCCTTCGGTTAGAATACGGTTGCCGTTTTGCTGGCTGTTACTCAAGGTAGCGGTGAGATCAATGCTTGCCACACCGGCTTGATCCAGGCTCAACAGCTCCTGAGCTTGGGATAGACCATCCTGGTTTTCATCCACCCATACCGCGACGCTGTTAAACGCTTCATCCGTCTGGTTGAACAGGCCATCGGCATTACTATCCAGCTGCGCCAAGGCGGCCAAGGAGGAGGTGGCCCCTGCAAACATGTAGGGGGAGAACAGTTCGCTGATGTCATCAATCTGGCCGTTGCCATCCCGGTCCCAAACCAGCAAGCCATCCCCCGCGCTCATCCAGCCGGTAGACTCCTTTTGACCATCCATATCCATATCAAACAGCACCCCACTGTCGGCGGCACTGAGGAGCTGTACGCCATCTCCATTCAGATCCAGTACCAAGGGGTCATCACTACAGACCACGTTGAGGTTTACGGTGGCGGTGGTGGTGTTGCCATTGCCATCATTGACCGAGGCGATAAAGGTATCGGTGCCGGTCCAACCCGCGTTGGGGGTGTAGAGGAAACGGCCTTCGGCATCCATGGTCAGGGTGCCGTTGTCCACATCGTCACTGACCGTAACCGTTAGGGTGTCACCATCGGCATCGCTCATCTCCAGAGAACCACTGACACTGTGGTCGATCTCTACCTCCAGTGTATTCCCCTCAATGGTGGGGGCGGTGTTGACCCAGGTGGCGCCGGTGATGGTACCGCTAAGGTTATTGCTGCTTTGATCGGCAACGGTTGTGGTGCCGGTTCCTTCATTGAGCATCCAGCTACCGTATAGACCCGTCTCACTACCACTGAGCGTGGTGGTCATATCCTGCTGGATTTCCGTTTCACTCCGGGCTGTATTCCACAGCCGGACATTGGCGATCTCACCATCGAAGAAGTAGGTTGCGTCACGGTTGGTGCCGATGAGCAGATCGGTGGTGATGGGGCCGAAATCAAAGTCATTATCATTGTAGATGGTTGAGATGCTATCTTCCTGCCCATCGACAAAGATCTTCAGGGTTTTAGTCGTGTCATCATAGCTCAGGGCTACATGGTGCCACTGGCCATCATTGACGGCAGTGGTGCCATCAAAGGTTTTTTGAACTGTGCTACCGTTGTCATCCCCCCGAACCTGGGCACGGACGAGTCCATTTTGGGTCATGTTCAGGGCAAACCAGTCCCCGAGTGCGCCAGAAAATTCATTGTTCAAGATGCCTGCAAAAGAGGTGCTGGTGGTCTTGATCCACGCTTCGGCGGTAATGTTGCCGCTCAATGAGCCACTATGGGTGATATCGACCCGGTCATCGGTTCCATCAAAGCTCAAGGCATTGCCCAGGTGGGCCAGGGCTGTGGGTTCTGCGCTGTCCCCTACGGTGGCTGTGCCCAGGGTGCCGTGGTTGCTGTTGCCGGAACTATCCTGCACTTGGCCGCTACTGACATCGACGTTATCAAAGCTGTAATCCACCAGCAGATTATCCACATGGGTGGGGGTCTGCTGGTTGTAGCTGTCAGCGATCTCCTGGGCGCTGCGCACATCCCCCCAGATGCGCACCTCATCCATCTGGCCGTCAAAGTGATTGTCGTAAGTGTCGACACCCAAGATGTCTGTGCCTAGCATCAGATAACCGCTATCTCCGCCAGTGGCATCATTTGTATAAGATTTGCTGGCGAGCTCCTGCCCATCAACATAGAGGGTAACCGTTTTGGCAGATGTATCTCGCGTAGCGGCAATATGGTGCCACTCATTGGCCACGAAACCGGTGTCAAAATAGACACTTTCGTTGGCCCCGTTCCCATACTCATGCAGCCAATATAGCGTGCCGTTGGTGTTGACGTAGAGCAGATAAGCGTGGTTATGGCTTTCTGATTCATCCCAGTCACCATAGGCAATGAGGCGCTGATCGCCCGACGTAGGCAAGTTGGAAATGTTAATCCAGCTTTCCACCGTCATATCACCTAGGAGCAGAAGGTTGTTGCTCTCTGTATCGGCAATGATGTGATCATCCACCCCGTCAAACTGCATGGCCCCACCATGGGCAGCCGCGGTTACCGTAGGGGCATGGCCGCCATCGGAGGTGTTGATGGTGATGGTCTCGGTGGTGCTGTTGCCGTGGCCATCTTCTACCGTCACGGTGAAGTTATCATTCCCCAGCCAGCCGTTGTCTGGGGTGTAGCTAAAGTTGCCCGTAGCTGTGTCCAGATCCAGGGTGCCGTGGGTGACATCGGTTCCCAGAGTGATGGTGGTGGCATCGCCGTCGGCATCGGTGAATATCAATGAAGTATGGATTGTCTCATCAGGCATGATGCTGAGGGTGCTACCCTCTATTGTAGGAATGTTATTTTGCCAGCCATTACCTGTTAATGTGCCTGTCATCTGATTCGCAGTATGGTCGGAAACGGTGGCGCCACTGCCTTCATTGAGTGGCCAATATCCATACAATCCTGTTTCGTTGCCGGATAGGCTATTATACATGTTGGCTTGGAAATCAGTTGCCGTCAAAGCCTCGTTCCAAACACGAACTTCTGCAATATCCCCATCGAAATACTTTTCAGGTGTAGAAGCTGTTCGGCTTGTACCAATGAGAAAATCTGCATTGGTGCTGAAGTCCAAGGTATCATTGTCATAGATATTGGCAATGGTTTCCTCTTGGCCATCTACAAACAATTTCAATATGTTCGTGGTGTTGTTGTAGCTAAAGGCAATGTGGTGCCATTCGTTATCCGTAACAACCGTTGAAGCCTGATAGCTTTTCAAGGCAACACCAGAAAAGCCCATCTCAACACGTAGTACACCGGTTTCCCCAAAGCCTAGTTGAAACCACTCTTCTGATACATTGGCGCCCAAGCTGGAAGTTGAAACAGCACCGGTCCAGTTAGCGACACTTCCTGTACGAACCCAGGCCTCAGCAGATACATTTCCACTTAAGGTCCCAGAGTGGGAAATGTCTACAAAATCATCTATACCATCCAGTGCCAGGAACTGATCAATAAAGTGTGCTTTGGTGGGCTCGGCACTATCCCCCACGGTGGCCGTACCTAAGGTACCATCGTTGCCTTGGCCCGATTGATCAATCACCACACCGCTGCTGACATCCATATTATCAAAGCTATAGTCCACCAGCAGATTATCCACATTGGTGGGGGTGGCTTGGTTGTAGCTGTCGGTAATCTCCTGGGCGGTGCGGGCATCACTCCAGACCCGGACATTGTCGATCTGGCCCTCTATATAGGCAGAACCTGAGCGATCTACACCCACGGCAATGGGTTGGCTATAATTGTAGGCAAGGGTGTCATCGGTGACTTTAACAACGGTGGCTTCCTGACCATCCACGTAGAGAGTCAAGGTGTCGGTGCCTGCATCGTACGTAGAAGCTACATGGTGCCATTGGCCATCGTTGATGACCACAGAGGTGTCATAGTTTTTGGCCAAAGTATCTTCATACATACTGGCCCGCAGTTCACCACTGCTGCGTAGATTGAGCTGGGCAAAGGTCGATGCACCGGTATTGTAGTGGCTGACGATACCGGCCCACTCTGTGGTTGAGGTGGTGTTGACCCACGCCTCCATGGTGTAGGAGGCCAAGGTGACCGAGTCACTGGTCAGAATATAATCATCCACCCCATCAAACTGCATCGCCCCACCATGGGCGGCTGCGGTGACCGTAGGATCACTGCCCACCTTTTGGGTGGTGATGGTGATGGTTTGGGTATCACTGTTGCCGTTGCCATCATCCACGGTGACGGTAAAGCTGTCGGCCCCCACCCAGTCGGTGGTGGGGGTGTAGCTGTAGTTACCGGTTGCAGTATCCAGGCTCAGGGTACCGTGGCTAACATCCGTATCCAGGGTGATGGTTAGGGTGTCCCCATCGGGATCGTTGATGGCCAGGGCGCTGGTTAGCATGGTGTTGGTGGCGGTGGTAAGGTCTGTACCTTCCACGGTTGGGGCATTGTTGCTCCAGGTGGCCCCAACAATGGTGCCATCGGCAGTCCCAACCTGATCAGACACGGTTGTGCCGGAGCCCTGATCAAGCTGCCAATAGTGGCTCAAGCCCGTTGCGGTACTCTCCACCGGGGCAAAGAGGTTTTGGGCCATCTGCGCTTCGCTGCGGGCATGGTCCCAAATACGCAGCTCGGAAACGGTGCCATCGTAGTAGCCGTCATAGGCGGTCCAAGAGCTGTAACCAATGTAGTTGTTGGCTCGGCTCAGCTGGTTTAGGTCGTGGCCGCTGTCGGCATGGGCGTAGAGAACGCCATCGAGATAGACGGATGCACTACCATCACCGGTGTAGATGACGCTGACGTGGTGTTCCATATCCGGGGCAACATTGGTGGTGCCAAGCAGTACGGTTTCAGTGGCACCATTAAATGTTGATAGCTGTAACTGTTGGGTGTTCTCCTCAAAGAACAGCACGAAGTTGTCACTTGTTAAACCATTGCCGAACTCAAAAATACGCGCGCCATAACCCTCAAAATCATCCACATTGAAGATCGCTTCAACGGTAAAGGCATTGCTACCGCCTAGATTTGTGAGGGTGCCCAGCTGGACATAGTCATCCACCCCATCAAAGTCCAGGGTGTTGCCCAAATGGTTCAGGGTGGTGGCCTCGGCGGCGTCGCCCACCGTTGCAGAACCTAAGACTCCATCATGACCGTTGCCGGATTGATCCACTACCTTGCCGTCGCTAATGGTGGTTTCATTAAAGCTATAATCCAGCAGTAGATTGTCGGTATTGGTGGGGGTCTGCTGGTTGTAGCTGTCAGCAATCTCCTGATCGGTGCGCACATCATTCCAGAAGCGCAGTTCATCGATCATTTCCTCTTGGCGGTTATCACCATCTATCCATTGCCCTATATTGAGGGTACCGCTGCCGGTGTAGGCTCCACTGGTGGTGGTACTGCCGATTTCCTGACCATTGGCGTAGAGCTTCATGACATTGCCGGTGGTATTAAATGTACCGGCAAGGTGGACCCATTCACCAATCTCGAGACTGTAGGGGACATCCAACCCGTCACTGAACAAATCAAAACGCAGGGTATGGGTGCCAGCATTATCAAACATATTGAAATGCAGGCCTTTGTTCGTCACATCTGAGCCTTGACTGAACAGCGTTGCTGTCCCAGAGGTATGGGAACGGTTGACCCACATCTCCCAACTGAAGGATTGGCCATTCAGGTCAATATTTTCAACGGTGATATAGTCATCGGCCCCATCAAACTGCATGGCCCCCTGATGGGTATTGCTGGCCAGAGTCACACCATCATCCACAGCAGTGACATCCAGTTGCAGGGTGCCTGCCTCACTCCACAGGCTGCCATCACTGACCTTAAAGCCGACACTGGCAATAGCGCTGCCATTGGCATCGGCATCAGGGGTAAGGGTTAGGTTGCCTGCGGTGATATCCGCCAAAGTGATCTCATCGCCCACACTCACCGCGCTGCCGCTGAGCTTCAGGGTGGCACTGCCGCTCAGGGTGGTAATGGCGATGGCAGAGAGGCTATCCCCATCCACATCACTGAAGTTTAGATCCGCCTGGGTAAGGGTGTAATCCGTATCTTCTAGCGTGGTAACGGTGCTGGTCGCGGTTATGGTAGGGGCATCCGCCACGCTGACCACATCGATGGAGATGGTGCCGGCTGAACTGATGTTGCCCTGACCATCATTGACCGTATAGGTCACCGTGTCGGTGCCGCTGTAGTTGGCATCCGGGGTATAGGTGTAGGTGCCGTTGGTGTTATCAAACAGGGTGCCATTGGCGGGGTCGCCCATGGTCTCCAGGGTGATGCTGTCCCCATCGCCATCGCTGTCATTGCCCAGCAGGTCCGCGGTGGTGATGATGAGGCTGTGATCCTCCTGGGTGCTGAGATCCAAGGTGATGTTGGTGGCCGGCACAAACTCGCCACTATCGGCATCAAAGCGGTAGATGGGGGAGGCACTGGCCACATAACCATAGGCGGCTTGGGTTCCAAAGAGGTGGGTGACCCCACCCAGATCAAAGACGGACCAGTCATGGGCAACGCTGATGTCTACATCCAGGATCTGATGCAGATCAAACGTGTTAGTCGTGCTGTTCCACACGTAGATCTTGGAGCTGTTGTCGTTGTAGCCGGTGGTATCGCTGTAGGACTCCGCCGTAATCATATAGGTGTCGGAGCCAATGGTGAAGATCTCCAGATCACGGGCACCATCGGTGGTGATGTTCTGAACCGGGGTGGTGCCAAAGCTGCTGCCATCCCACTTGTAGATCTCAGAGGGCACACTGTAGCTGCTTCCATTACTGGTCAAGATGGCCACAGCCACATAGTGATCTGAACCGATCTGGAAGTGCTTCAGATTGTAAGAACCGTTGGTGGGCAGGGTCTCCAGTAGGACAAACTCAGAGCCGTCCCATTCATAGATCAGGCTGCCGCTGTCCACCGCCCAGTCACCGGAGTGGTAGCCGGAGGTGCCCAGGTAGTGGGTGCCATTCATCTCAAAGTGGGTCAGATCCACAACCCGGTTGGTATCCAGGGTCTGTTCGGTGGCAAACTGGCTGCCATTCCACTTGTAGATCTCCGTATCATAGGCCGCATCACTGTTGGCGATGGCCAGATATTGCTCCCCACCAATCTCATAGAACTCCGCACCTCTACCAGAGTAGGTGGTGATGCTCTGAACAGGGGTTGTATCAAACAGATCCGTACCACTGTTCCATTTGTAGAGCTGGGCATCTTGTACGCTGCTGCTGCCATTGGTGGAGCTAATGGTTAGCAGGTAGTGCTCCCCGGCAATCTCCACATGTTTGATATCATCCGCACCATGGGTGGCAAAGTTCTGTAGGGTATCAAAGCTGTTGGTCGCCCCATTCCACTGATAGACGGTGGAGTTGGTGGAGAGGTTGCTGCCATTTTTAAAGGTGGCAACCGCCAGGAACAGCTCACTGCCGATACGGAAGGTCTCACTGTCATAGCCCCCTACGGTGGTGGGGTTGATGCTGGTACTGCCAAAGGTGGTGGCATCATCCGCCGCCACTGGTATGTCTTCAATACTGGTTACGGTGAGGTTAATGGTCTGGTCGCTGCTGGCCCCATGTTCATCGGTGACGGTGACCACAAAGCTGTCACTGCCGTGGTAGTTGGCATTGGGGGTATAGACAAAGCCGTTGGTGGTGGTGTTAAACAGCAGGGTGCCGTTGCTGACATCGGTGGTCACCGCAGCGGTGGCGCTGTCGCCATCCACATCGGTGAGGGTCAGGCTGCCGCTAAGGGTGCCATCCTCATCCACCGTCAGGCTGCTGCTGGTGAGGGTAGGGGCGTTGTTGACCCAGCTGGTGCCCGAGAGGGTGCCATCATTGGCGCTGCTGCTATGGTCAATGGCGCTGCTGCCTGTGCCTTCATCCAAGGGCCAGTAGCCGATAAGGTTGCTCTCATCCCCATTTAAGGGGGTGCTCATAGTGTCCTGAATCTCAGCCTCGGAGCGGGCATCATCCCAGTAGCGTACATCGGCGATCTCACCGGCAAAACCTTGGGTATCCAGATCGCTGTTACCGATATGGAACTGACCGGTCGGGGCATCAAAGCTGTGGCTCTGGTCGCCACTGATGGCAGTCACTTCACTGCCGTTGACGTAGAGCTTGGTGATGCCGGACTCTCGCACAACCGCCATGTGGTACCAGGTGTGGGCCTGAATCTGATAGTCGGTGGCCAGAATGTTGGCCAGGCTGGGTTCCGCTACCTGAATTTTGTAGGTATCGGCGGCATCCCGATAGACCATCAGGTGGATGCCATCGCTCAAGATGGTACCCGCCTGCAGAATAATCATGCCCTGGCCGGTATCGGTGCCATCCCACTTGACCCAGCTCTCCATGGTGAAGTTGTCGGTCTGGGTGGTGGGCAGGGTGCTGTGCACGGCGGCGTTGACATCAAAACTCAACCCATTACCCGCCACATGTACTGGCAGGGGAGCAGACACCCCACTGCCTAGATTTAAGGCGTGGCTGTTGCCAGAGCTATCCGCAACGGTGGTGCTGGTGACATCATCAAACTCATAACGGCCTAACAGGCCGGTGCTATCGCTTAGGGTGCTCTCCTGATAGTTGGCGGCAATCTCTTCGGCACTACGTACATCACCCCAGATGCGCAGATCCTCCAACTGGCCACCAAATGGCTTGCTGCCATCCACACCACTCTGGCCGATGGTGATATCCCCCGTGCCGATATAGTGGTTCATTTTGGTGTCGGTGAGGATCAACTCGCCATTGTGGTAGAGGTTGGTGGTTTTGTCGCTGGCATCATAGACCACCGAGTAGTGACCCCACTCTCCAACCGTGGGCACCAGTGTCGTAGCGGTGCCATCGTTGACATAGTTGAAGGCAAACTGACCACTGCCGTTCAGACCGATGGTCATGATCTCGTGCCAGTCGGCCACCTGTCCGGCAAACACAATATGCTGTTGATCGGTACTGGCAAAGTTGGCCCAGAACTCTACGGTAAAGGAGCTACTGGCTAGATTAATGCCACTGATGGTGCCGTAATCATCCACCCCATCAAACTGCATGACGCTGCCATGGTCCAGGGCCTGGGCGGTGGCGGTGGGGGCGTCGTTGAAATTGGCCACCTCGATGGAAATGGTGGCACTGTTACTAACGCTTCCGCTGCTGTCCTTGATGGTGTAGGTAACGGTATCAGTACCTGCAAAATCGGTGTTGGGGGTGTAGGTCCAAGTACCATCGGTATTGTCGTTGATGGTGCCGTTGGCCGGGGTGCCAAAGCTGTTGAAGCTTAGGGTGTCACCCTCGGGATCGGTGTCGTTGAGCAGCAGATCCGCCTCTGGAATGATCAGATCTGTCTCTTCTTCAGTATAAAGATTTACATCCAGGTTGGTCGCGGCAATAAACTGATCCGTGTCGCTATCATACCGGTAGAGTTTGGAATCAAGATTTCCTGTGCTGCCATTGTAGTTGTTGGCGACAGCCAAGTAGCTTACGCCATTGATCTCAAAGTGTTCCCAATCCTTGCCATTGTTGGTTGCAATGGTTTGGAACTCATTGAATTCACTGTTGGTGCTATCCCATTTATAGATTTTTGAGTCCTGGTTCCCATTCGGGCCTTGGGCCAAGGCCAGATAGTGATCCCCACCCATCTCGAAATATTCCCAGTCATTGGCTCCATTGGTGGCAATGGTTTGTACACTGGCAAACTGACCGGTACCACTGTTGTATTTATAGATCTCCGAATTAACGTTGTAGGTGCTGCCGTTGGAGTTGTTGGCAATTGCAATATAGCTTTCACCATTGATCTCAAAAGCTTCAGCACTATGCACCCCAATGGTGTTCAAGGATTGAACATGGTCAAATTGGCTGGTTGAGCTGTTCCATTTATAAATGCGTCCCCCATCAAAGCTACGGCCTCCGCCATTATAGTAGTTGAGGGTCATCAAGAACTGATTGCCGCCAATATCAAAGGATTCAACATCCTGTGCGCCAGCCGTTGCAATGTTTTGGATGCTGTCGAACTCTTCAGTCGAACTGTTCCATTTATAGATACGGGCCTGCACCGCGTAATCACCATCGTGATAGTTGGACGAGGCGATGTAGTGACTGCCATCAATTTCAAAACTGGTCAGGGTGTAGCCCTTGACGGTTGGAATGGTATCCGCCACATCAAACTGTTCTGTAGTGCTATTCCAGTGGTAGATGGGGGAATCTGCATTGCCACTGGTGGCGGCTGCATTTTTGTTGTTGATAATCCCGAGATATTGTTCACTGCCGATGGTGAACGCTTCAATATCCTGGGCTGCTGATGAGGCCAAGGGAGAGTCAGCTAACTCCACAAAACTGTTGCCGTTCCAGCGGTAGACATCACTACCGATGGCATAGTTACTGTTGCTTGAATCCTGATAGTTGGCGACAGCCAGATGCAACACACCATCGATCTCAAAGGTATCGATATCCAATGCACTGTAGGTGGCAATATCCAAGCTGGTGGATCCATAGGTAGTGGCATCATCCACCGCCACCGGGGCACTGTTGTGGGTGTAGCTCTGGTTGGTGCCATCGCCAAAGACCACCGTAAGATCACCACTACCGGTGATGGTTTTGTGATCCCCATAGGTCGTACCTGTAATGGACAGCGCATTGCCGGAGTAGTTGCCCAAGGTGTAGTCGGCCGCATTACCTTCCAAGTAGAGGGTAGCCATGTTTATGTCAACATCAATGCTATCGACCCCGCTACCGGCTACGACCAGGGCACCATCACTGTATACCGTAAGACTGTCGTCACCGTCACTACCTTGAACAAGCTCCAGAACATCACTGCCACTGTTAATCTCAATGCTCTCCATATCCACAAGAACAATGGAACTGCCGCTGTGTACCAGTTCCACACCTACGCCATCGATGGACAACGTAAACTCACTGCTTGCGTTGGCTGTATGCTTGAGTAGGCGGTCGGTACCTTCGCCACCATCAATGACCGAGCCAGCACCGATATATTCAAAGGTATCATCCCCATCACCACCAAACGCCTGAGCACCCGTGGTGTTGTTACCGTTGAAGGTGTCTGAGCCCAAACCACCGTGGAACAGAATATTGCTGCTGCCAGTGTAGGTGTTGAAAGTGTCGTCCGAAGTACTACCAACAAAATGTTCATCGATCTGGAAGGATGTATAGTTGGCGCCACTGGTGTTGGCGAACACCACACGGGTTGGGTCGTTACCATCATCCTGGAAATAGAGGTCCAACCAAGCATCATTGTTGCTGTTGGCGGTGAATGTGGTGCTGTCGCCAGTGTAACGATCCACCGTCAGTGTGCCATCCCCCATGGTCAGGGTGTAATCACTGGCCAGCCCTTGGAATGCGGCGTGACCATGATCCAAATTGTTCATCTCCAGGCTGTCGAATCCGCTACGTTCCACGTAGAGGATATAGGCATCGTTGGAGATAAAATCATCATTGCCAACACTGCCAGCACCAACCAGCGTATAGCTTTGGAAGCTCGCATTGCGAATAATCTCAATGGCGTCTACCTGGGCCGCATTGCTCAGGCTCATGCCCTGGCTTGTGTCAGCAATTTTTAGGGTGGTGTCGCTATCCCAGAGGAAGTCAAATGTACTGAATTCATTGGTGTTGACGGCCAACGTATCGGTACCCGTACCACCATCATAGATATCCTCCGCAGTGAACAGGTCGAAGGTATCATCATCCGCCCCACCGTAGGCGATATCCTTTTCGGAGGAGGTGGTGAAGGTATCCATACCGCCACCGCCAAAGAACTGGTGGGCATGGTTGGCATCGGCCTGGGAGGCTGAGAAGGTATCCATCCCGTTACCACCAATGAATAGAATACCACTGTCGGTGGCGTTGTAGCTCCAACCAGCATCGCTGGCAAAAAGGGCTTTGCGTTCGTAGGCAACGCCTGAGGTGAAGTTGAGTTGCACTTCAGCATTCTGGCTATGGTCGGTGGTGAGGGTGGTAACGTTGCCAGAACTGCCATCGATGCTCAGCACGCCGCTGGAAATATCCAGGGTTTGGGCCGCGTGGTCGCGATCAAACAGCATCACACCGCTCTGCAGACCGTTGGCTGTGATGGTATCACTGCCGTCACTGCCAATGTAGAGCAGGTCGCTGCTGGTAAAGGTCTGCGTATCTGCTGCGGCTGAACCACTCATGAACACATCGGCGATGGAGCCATCCATCAAGCGGATTTTTTCAATATTTTCTGCGGTGATCGAGCTGCTGTTAGCATCCCAGGTTTCGCCAATCAGCAGTTGATTGCTACCATTTAGGTCATAACCGCGCTCGCTTAAATTATTATAAGCAATCTCCAGGGTATCGGTGCCCAGACCACCATCAAACAAGTCTCCTTCTGTGGCGCCGTAGAGTATGTCATCCCCGCTGCCACCATAGACTGTATCGGTGTAGGTGGAACTGGTTAAGGTGTCGTTTCCACCCTCGGCATAAATGGCCGCACCCAAGCTGCCCACACCGCCGGCATTGATGCTCTCAGCATTGTTACTACCCAGGAAGATGGCACCCTGTTCATAGCTGTCATAGTTACCCCCGTCAAAATCAGCAGCAACGATGACGTTGTAGTTGTTGTTAATGGCGAGGGTAAAGTCGGAATCACCATCGATGTCTAACTGCGTGGTGGCACCGTTGCTGTGGGTGATGGTGGTATCAACAGAGTAGCCATTATGGGTGTGGCTAATGCCCAGATCACTCAGATTGCCCGTAATTTTAAGCTCATGGGTGGATGCCGTTGTGCTGCCCAGTGTGTAGATGGCAGATTGACCAAATTGTAGCTGCGTGACATCCAACAGCATTTTACTGCTGTTGACATCCACCATGCTCAGGTCGGCATTATCCAGGTTTTGGGCATCAATGGTAATGCCTGTGCTACCTGCGATGGTCATCATTTTACCATCTAGGTCAGAGGCATACAGGTAGTTGTTGATGGAGTCGCTGGTGATGGTCTGTACATCGCCCCAACTCACATTGGAGTAGTTGGGGGTACCGCTGAATAACACCGCATTAAGCTCGGCACCATTGGCTGTGCTGAGCATGGATAGGTCACTGCCACCCCCCGAATACATATCGATGTTGAGCGTACCGCTACCCACCACTTCAATCGTGTTGCCGGAAACTGAATCCACCGAAACGGTTGGGCTATAACCATTCAGTTGAATGTGGGTTAGATCGCTATCCAGGTTGTAGCTGCTGTAATCGGAGTGACTCGTGATATCCATGGTCACGGAGGTCGCGGCGCTCATATCCCCCACTTCACCATTGAAGGAGAACGGATCATCCACAATGGCGTTGCCGGGTACGGTAACGGTACCGGTGGTGTTGGCATGGACCAGTGTCCAGGATTCCACCGTGGCGGTATCGGTAAAGGTTACCGCTACGCTACCTTGAATATAACCCGAAGGATCACTCTCTAGATTAGCAGCACTGTCCTGAATATGGGTGTAGCTCACCGTACCGGTTGTTTGTACATCAATGGCCGCCAACTGGTTCATATTAGCCGTGCCGGTAATGGTGATGTTGACATCACCATCTTGAGTGGTGGCGGCTATAAGTGCGGCGCTGGGGTTACCATGGATGTCGGCGAAATCTGCTGCGGTTCCAGTCATACCGCCGCTAAGGGTCAGCGGGGTGGTTGTCTTTGCATCCAGGGCGGTGAATTGGGTTGTGTTGAGGCTGTCGGTCACCGTGATCTGAACCCCACCATCATGGGCCGAAAGGTTGGTCAGCCCTGTGGTCACCACACCGCCAGTGGAGACAAAGTTGCTGGCGATGTCGGTAACCCCTGCATTCAACGTCACCATGCTGTCGATGTGTGCATCAATGGCATTGAACTGTGCCATATTGGTCGCATCCGTAACGGTAATTTCAACCCAGGAGTCTTGGCTGGATGCCGTGATCAGCCCAGCACTGGCAACGCCAGCGGTGGTGGCAAAGTTGGCTGCGGTATCGGTAAGGCCCGATGAAAGATTGACCGACTCACTGGTGACCGCAGCGATACTCTGGAACTGGGCGCTGGTCGCCGCATCAGTCACCGTGATGGTAATGTAATCGGTCGCGGCCGTGTTGAGTGTCGCGGCATCGGCTGCGGTGGTGTTGATGGTAGCGGTTACATCACCTGAGGTCAGCGATGCAATGGTGTTGAGCTGTGCCACATTGGCCGCGTCGGTGACGGTGATGTTGACAAGAGCATCCTGATTGGTGGCAGTGGTCAGCTCGGCTGATGCGCTGCCATCAACAGCGGCATAGTTTATGGCGGTATCGCTCAAACCATCATTGAGAATCACATTTTCCGATGTGGCCGCATTGATGGCGGAAAACTGTGCCATGCTGGCCGTATCGGTAACAGTTAACGCTGCATCACTATCTTGGGTGGTGATGGCACTTAAACCCGTCGATGGGGTGCCCAGGTTATCGGCATAGTTCCCGGCGATATCTTCGATGCCCATCTGGGCGGTGATCGGCGCTGCGGTCATGCCATCGAGGGTGGCATACTCCCCCATGGTGGCGGTATCGGTGATCACCACCTGATCAACACCGGTAACCGAGTTCAGATTGGAGGCCAGCAGATTGCTGATGGTATCTTCAACCGTGACATCATCAGCACCATCAAAGGCGGTCAGTAGGGCCAACTCTGTGGTATCAACGCGGTAGCTGCCATCATCGGTGGCATCCACCAAATCGATGTTGCTGCTGGAGATGGAGGCGGCATCGATGTTGGCTGCGGTATCTAGAAGCTGCACATCTTCCGAGGCTTCATAGGTGGTGCTGGATTCAGCATCCGATGCGGTGATCGGGGTAATGCCATCACTGGTGACCACAATGGTCTGGCTGGTCTGTGCTGAGAGCCCTTCACTGTCGGTGATGGTGAAGGTTGCTGTACGGTTGCCCGCCTGCAGATTGTTGGCGTCACTACCGTAGGTAATGGCACGGGCTACCGCTTGGACTGCGGCATCGGTGGCGCTGCTGTTAAAGGTGATGGTCAGGTCGCTACCATCCAAACCACCGCTATAGCTACCAATGGTTACCCCTTCATACTGGACATCACTACCTGACAGGCCTAACTCACCGGTGCCGGAGCCGATGTGTGCAATCTCCAGATCATCTTGAGCGGTGGCCGTTGTATCCAGGCTGACGGTGAGGGAGCCGCCATTCCAATTCTCTTCACTATCACTGAGGGTTAAGTCAGGGGCGATGGTAACTGCCGCATCCCCTTCGTCAAAGCTGGCGGTGGCAGGCTCTCCTGTGAGTGTGACCGTGCTGGTAATATTGCTGGGAACGGAAGTATGGCCTGAGGTGCCATTTCCCAGGACCAGGGTGTTGTTATTGCCACTACCATCAGTGATGGTGGCCCCACTGCCGGTTTGGCTGAAGTCATAATAGGCTAACAGTCCCTCCTCATTGCCTGTGAGGGTGTTTTGGTAGTTATCGCTGATCTCTGTTGCGGTACGGATATCACTCCATAGACGTAGGTCGGCAATCTCTGCACCCATGGTGGGGTAGCCGAATTCACTGCTGCCAACGGAGAAATCTCCAGAATTGACGATGCTAAAGGATCCAGCGGTGGATTGGACCAACTGGCTATTGACGTAAAGGTGTGTGCCCGTGCTGCCGATGGTACCCGCAAAGTGAATCCAGGTATCATTAGCAGTGAGACCCGAATTTCCCACATCATAGGCGTAGACGCTGCCCCCGGTGTGGTTGTAAAGGGTAAATTGATCCGTACCACTCTCATAGCCAGCCCAAAAATGATTGCTACCATCCCAACGGGTTAGGGCTGCGGTATACTGGTCATCGTAAGCAGAGTCCCGTTTTAACCAAAACTCAAAACTGAAGTCACCACTATGGGTGGAGGCAATGCGCCCATAATCATCGGTGCCATCGAAGGAGAGGGCCGTTGCAGGGCTTGAGCTCACGGCACCGCTATCGATAACCGGTGCGTCATTGATCTCCACCGGATTGAAAGTGACCGTTTTAGCGGCACTGGTCAGTCCCTCTGCATCGGTCACCGTGAAGGTTAGCGTGTTGTCACCTGCAGCTAGTTCATCAAACTGGTACTTAACCGCTTCAATGGCCGCTTTATAGTTGGCCGGTGTATCGCTGCCGCTAAGGGTCATCACACCAGTGCTGGCATCAAAACTGCCCGTAATGCTGGCCGTATCGGTGAAGCTTAAGGAAGCAGAGCCTTCGATATAGCTGCTACCGAGGGTGATGGTGGCGCTACTGAAGTTGCTGCTATCATCGGTGAGGGTGATCACCTCACCAATGGCGGCAGCGGTAGCCCCTTCGGTAAAGGTGGGCTCTAAGGCTGGGGTGTTGTTGATAAACACCTTATTGGCGGGGCCGAAACTGCTGCCCTCATAGATATCCAGGTCGCCGTCGCCATCCAGATCCCCAAGCTCCAAACCGTTGCGGGTGGGGCTGCTGCCCAGGCTTACACCACTATCGGTGAAGATACCGGTGCCATCGTTAAGATAGATCTGACTGGCGGTTGAACTATCCAGACCCAGAACCGCATCGATATCGCCATCGCCATCCAGATCCCCCAGATCCAGACCCAAAATCCCCACATTTTCGCCGATCATCGGCTGGGTTTTTTCGCTGAGGCTAATGTTGCCAACGGTGGAGTTGTTCAACCACACATAGCTGCCACCATCGGTATGGGTGGTGAGGAAAACATCCAGATCGCCATCCCCATCCAGATCCTCCATGGCCACCCGATGGGTGTTGTCGTTGGAGATGCCAGTGGTTACGGCGGTATAGGTACCATCCTGGTCGTTCAGATAGACCACATCCTGGGCCGCACCGCCGTAGACGGTGACATAGATGTCGTTCCAGCCATCGCCATCCAGATCCCCAATGGCCGCACCACGGCCACCCACCAGCGCAAGGCCGCTGTCGGCAAAGCTGATGTTACCCGCGGTACTGTTGTTGATGGAGATGGTGGTATTGCCGCCATCGGGTACGGAGACGATATCCAGATCGCCATCATTATCCAGATCTCCCACCGCCGTGACCATGGCGGCCCCAACGGTCACACCGCTGTTGGTAAAGGTGCCGGAGCCATCGTTTTCATAGAGGTTGCTGGGGCTGTAGGCATTCCCCAGCAGGGCATCCAGATCGCCATCCCCATCCATATCAAACAGTTCGCCATCCATGGAGCGGGAATTGGTGTAGCCGAAGCTCTGATTGCTGTCGGTGAGGTTGCCATCGCCATCGTTGATGTAGAGCTTGCTGCGTACAGAGCTGTTTACGTCATCATTGATGATAAAGACATCCAGATCCCCATCGCCATCCACATCCCCCAGGGAGGCTCCATCGCTGATGTTGGACTCATGATCCTGATTGCTGTCGGTAAAGACCAGGGTGACTGTGGATAGATCCAGTGTGGGGGCGTCATTGGTCGCGGTGACCGACACCGTGCTGGTCACCGCTGTGCTGGTTCCGCCATCGGCATCGGTTACCGTGAAGGAAACGGTACGGTCCAGTTCGCTGGGGGCATCGCTGCTCACCGCAAAGGTAACCCCTTGCAGGGCGGCTTCATAGGCGGCGAGGGTGTCGCTGCCGCTCAAGGTCAGGGTGCCGTTGGTGGCATTCCAGCTGCCGGTGATGTTGGCGGTATCGGTAAAGGCCAGCAGATCACTGCCGCTCTCATAGTTGCCACTGATCTGGATGGTGGCCCCATTCAGTTCAGTGGAGTCCACATCGCTTAAGGTCAGGGTGGTGGCCACAGTCACCGCTGCACCACCTTCGGTGTGGTTGGCCGTGCTGTGTCCGGCCACAACAGGGACATCGTTGGTGGCGACGGTGATGAAGTCCAGCACATGATCGGCGCTGGTCAGGGCAGCATCATCGGTGATATTGATGGTGAAGGTGGTATCCCCAGCCCCCAGTTCATCAAACTGATAGGTGACGGACTCAATGGCGGCCTCATAGTTGGCAACCGAGTCGGTGCCGGTGAGGGTCATCACCCCGGTGGTCGCATTAAAACTACCCGTGATGTTGGCGGTATCGGCAAAGGCCAGAGAGGCGGAGTTCTCAATATAGCTGCTGCCAATGGTGATGGTGGCCCCGGTCAGATTGGTGCTGTCATCGGTGAGGGTGATCACATTGCCCAGAGCTGCCGCACTGTCCGACTCGGTAAAGCTGGGGGTGGTGGTGGGGGTGGTGTTGATGAACACCTTATTGGCGGGGCCGAAACTGCTGCCCTCATAGATATCCAGATCCCCATCGCCGTCCAGATCCCCAAGCTCCAAGCCGTTGCGGGTGGGGCTGCTGCCCAAACTCACACCACTATCGGTGAAGATGCCGGTGCCATCATTAAGATATATCTGACTGGCGGTTGAACTCTCTAGACCCAGTACTGCATCGATATCGCCATCGCCATCCAGATCCCCCAGATCTAGACCCAAGATCCCCACATTTTCGCCGATCATCGGCTGGGTTTTTTCGCTGAGGCTGATGTTGCCTACGGTGGAGTTGTTCAACCACACATAGCTGCCACCATCGCTATAAGTGGTAAGGAAGACATCAAGGTCACCATCGCCATCCAGATCCTCCATGGCCACCCGGTAGGTGTTGTCGTTGGAAATGCCTGCAGTTACGGCGGTATAGGTGCCATCCTGGTCGTTCAGATAGACCACATCCTGGGCGGCACCGCCGTAGACGGTGACATAGATATCATTCCAGCCATCGCCATCCAGATCCCCAATGGCCACACCACGGCCACCCACCAGCGCAAGGCCACTGTCGGCAAAGCTGATGTTACCAGCGGTACTGTTGTTGATGGAGATGGTGGTGTTGCCGCCATCGGGCACGGAGACGATATCCAGATCGCCATCATTATCCAGATCCCCCACCGCTGTGACAAAGGCGGCCCCAACGGTGACACCGGTGTTGGTAAAGGTGCCGGAGCCATCGTTTTCATAGAGGTTGCTGGGGCTGTAGGCATTACCCAGCAGGGCATCCAGATCGCCATCCCCATCCATGTCAAACAGTTCGCCATCCATGGAGCGGGAGTTGGTGTAGCCGAAGCTTTGACCGCTATCGGTCAGGTTGCCATCGCCATCGTTGATGTAGAGCTTACTGCGTACAGAGCTGCCTCGGTCATCATTGATGATGAACACATCCAGGTCGCCATCGCCATCCACATCCCCCAGGGAGGCCCCATCGCTGATGTCGGACTCATGATCCTGGTTACTGTCGGTCATGGACAAGGGGAAGGTGGGGGTGCTGATGAGGGGGATGTCATTGGTCGCGGTGACCGATACCGTGCTGGTCACCGCCGTACTGGTCCCGCCATAGGCATCGGTGACCTGAATGGAAACAGTACGGTCCAGTTCGCTGGGGGCATCGCTGCTCACCGCAAAGGTGACCCCTTGCAGGGCGGCCTCATAGGCGGCAATGGTATCGCTACCGCTCAAGGTCAGGGTGCCGTTGGTGGCATTCCAACTACCGGTGATGTTGGCGGTATCGGTAAAGGCCAGCAGATCACTGCCGCTCTCATAGTTGCCACTGATCTGGATGGTGGCCCCATTTAACTCGGTGGAGTCCTCATCGCTCAAGGTGAGGGTGGAGGCCACAACCACCGCTGCACCATCTTCGGTGTAGTTGGCCGTGGTAAGCCCGGCCACAACAGGGGCGTCGTTGGTGGCGACAGTGTCGAAGTCCACCACATAATCGGCGCTGGTCAGGGCGGCATCATCGGTGACATTGATGGTGAAGGTGGTGTCCCCAGCCCCCAGCTCATCGAACTGATAGGTGACGGACTCAATGGCGGCCTCATAGTTGGCAACCGAGTCGCTGCCGGTGAGGGCCATCACACCAGTGCTGGCATCAAAACTGCCCGTAATGCTGGCCGTATCGGTGAAGCTTAAGGAAGCAGAGCCTTCGATATAGCTGCTACCCAGGGTGAGGGTAGCCCCGGTCAGATTGCTGCTCTCATCGGTGATGGTGATCACCTCGCCAATGGCGGTGGCGGCAGCCCCTTCGGTGAAGGTGGGGGCGCTGCTGGAGTTGTTGAGGTCAAAGTGGGCGATGCCAGTGGTTAGGCCCCGAATGATATCAATCTTGCCATCATTGTTGATATCAACCAGATCCCCTTTCTGATAGGCCGCTGTACTGTAGCTGAACTCGGTGAAGGTCATGTCACCATTGTTAAGCCAGATATTGCTGGTATCACCGACGACCTGAACATCTAAGTCACCATCATTGTCCATATCTGCCAGATGAAGCTGATAGCCGTGGTTGCTAGCCAACTTGGAGTGGTAGGTAAAGTTCCCCGCGCCATCCCCCAATGAGATAAGCGTGCCTTCGGTGGCATATTGGACTTCAATTAGATCCAGGTGACCATCGTTGTTGATGTCAGCCAGTTCCACATCCCTGGTCCAGCCATGGCTGATAATGCCGTCAGGATAGGTGGTGGTGATGCCTTGGCTAAAGCTGCCACCACCCTGGTTGAGCATAACTTGGCTGTTGCCCCCCCAATCGGAGACCACAAAATCAATCAGTGTATCGTCGTTAAGGTCCCCAGCGGCCAAAGCATAACTAAAGCTGGATACAGCCCCGGTGATCTCGGTGGGGGCCAAGAAGGTCCCGCTGTTAACACCGCTGTTGATCCACAGATGGGCAGAGGCATCCCCTACCGCGATCAGGTCTAGATCACTGTCGTTATCCACATCCACCAAAACCCCATCACGCATATCCCCAGTGATAAGGGTCTGTGAATCCGTTGTGAAATTACCGCTTTGATCGTTGATCAGCAGGACGCCGGAAGAGGAGGCCCAAATATCCAGATAACCATCGCCATTCACATCCCCCAGGACCGGAACCATATGGGAACCAGAGGGGTTGAAGGACTGTTCAATGGTAAAGTTGCCGGTGTCATCATTGATGAGAATTTGAACCGTACCATTGGTCTGCTGATCCACCTGCACGATATCTATACTGCCATCATTATCCAGATCACCCGTGGCCATGTGCCACGAGTGGGCCATGGCAAAGCTTTCACCGGTGGTTGCGTAGGTCAGTTCTACGACCGGCTGAGAGAGGGTTGGGGCATCGTTGAGATCATTGACCGAAACGGTCACCGCTTCCTTGTAGGGAATGGCGCTGTCCGTATTGATCACCTCAATATCTACCGAGTAGCTGGCGGTGGTCTCATAATCGACGCTGCCACCGGCAGAGAAGTAGAGGTTACCCCCGCTGATCTCAAAGCCGCTGTCACCACCCACAATGGTGTAGGTGGTGGTGGAAGCCGTACCGGTGGTACCCAGGGCACCGATCAGGATGGCATTGGTGGTATCAATGTTTTCATCAATGCTACCCCCTGCCACGGTGATGCCGGTAAAGCCACTGTTGGCATTCAAGGTAGACTCATAGTGGGCGCGGGCGCTGTCGCCACTCTTAAGGCTTAGGCCCCCCATGTTGGTCATTAAGGTGCCCACGGTGCCATCACTACCAAAGGCTGCTTCGGTCTGATCAAAGTTAATGGATTGACCGCTCAGATTGGTGTGGGCGGTGGCCCCAATGGTGATGCCGTTGGAAGCATCGCCATCACTATCCAGGGTCTGTAACAGACGTAGAATATTGGTCTCTGCCTGTTCACTGACGCCAAAGTGACCGGGGGTGACGGTGTTCTGCACATTGGCCGTACCCAGGGTCACATCCCCAACTTTAAAGGTGACGGTCTCGCCATCTTTGTAGAGGAAGATACCGTTTGAGTCGGTGGTGCCGCTCTGGGTGGCGGTGGAGAAGGTGAGGTTGCTCACCGCACTGTCGACGATGGTACCGTCGCGGATAATGTCGATACCAAAGGTGTCACTAATGCTATTGGCGCTGCCATCGGTGGCAAAGACCTCAATAGCCAGTGCCGCGGCCCCCTCTTCAGTGGTGCCGCTAAAGGTGAGGGTGGTGTCATCAAAGGTGAGCCAAGTGGGCAGGGCGCTACCATCACTCTGTAGGGCCGTGTAGGTCAGGGTATCGCCATTGGCCAGATCGGCATCGTCAAAGGTATCAGCGGCGATGGTGTAGCTAAAGGCCACATTTTCCGTCGCTTCGGTATCGGCAATGGCGTTGGCCACGGTGGGGGCGTCGTTGTTGACCCCGGTGAGATTAATGGTGCCGCTGACCGTTGTGCTGTCGGTACTGCCGTCGTTGATGGTGATCTCAAAGGTGCGGGTTTGGTCATCTGCCAAGGCATGGCTGCTGGAGCTGTAGGTGACCGATTGCAGGGCTGTCTCATACTGGGCAAGGGTGGCGCTACCGCTAAGGGTCAGGGTGCCGGTGCTGGCATCCCAAGCTCCGGTAATACCGTTCTGATTGGTAAAGGCCAGGCTATCGGTACTCATCTCATAATCGGTGGTCAACTGCACCGTGGCACTGGCCAGATTGGTGCTGTCGGCATCACTTAGCGTTAGACTAGGGGCGATCTCCACCGCCGTGCCTTCCTCAGTAAAGGATGGCACGGAGGCAGGTGTCTCCAGGGTTGGACCGTTGGCCACGGCGGCAAAAGCCGTGGCTAGGTTTCCATCATAGGTGCCTGGGTTGGCTTGGTTGGTCAATGTGCCACTGCTGGCTGCACCATCCAGTGGATAGTAGATGGCCAGCCCTGACTCACCCCCTGTCATCTGTGTCTGATAGTTGTCGGAAACTTCTGTATCCGTACGGGCATAATCCCATAAGCGTACTTCGCTGATGTTGCCATCAAAGCCAGAACCTCCCCAACCCGCACCAATGGTGACATTACCCTGAGAGGTTTGATCTGGCCCAGTGCTGCTGTAGCTGTGGACCAGATTACCGTTCAAATAGAGGTTGTAGAGTTGATCGTCTGCACTGTAGCTAATCGCCCAATGTGCCCACTCTGCTTCCAAGGTGGGGTTGCTGGAATGGACGGTGCTCACGGTGATGTTGGTGTCTGCTTGGGGGGTGTTGGGCGAAATCAGGAACAGGCTTGCACCATGATAGCCATACCACAAATCAGATTGAGCCTCCTCAGCTACCAGAATATAGGTATTCAGTGCCCCTGTGTTACGGTAGCTCCAAAATTCGACAGTAAAGCTATTATCCGAACTACTCAGATCGGCCAGATGATTGAGCCCATTAATGGAAATGGCGCTTGTATCCTTAAATGAAGCGCTCTCAATCTGTGCCGTGGTCGCTGCGACCCCTAGATCCAGGGTGGGGGTATCGTTGGTAGCGGTGACTGTGACCTGGAAGTCATCACTGACGGTGCCACCAAAGCCATCATCGGCCGTCACGGTAATGGTGGTGGTGGTGTCGGCGTCGGTATTGGGCGGTGTACCGGTGAAGGTGGTACCATCAAAGCTCATCCAGCTGGGCATGCCGGAGGCGCTGTAGCTTAGGGTGTCGCCATCAACATCATCAAAGGTGCCTGCGGGGATGGCGTAGCTGAAGGGGCTATCTTCCGTGGCATTTTGATCCAACATGGCATTGGCCACGGTGGGGTCGTCATTCATGCCCTGCACGGTGACAACAAAGTCATCTGTGATCATGCCACCAAAGCCATCGTTGGCGGTCACGGTAATGGTGGCGGTGGTGTCAGAGTCGGCATTGAGCGGGGTACCGGTAAAGGTGGTGCCGTCAAAGGTCAACCATGCGGGCATACCGGTGGCGCTGTAGCTTAGGGTATCGCCATCAATATCATCAAAGGTGCCTGCGGGGATGGCATAGCTAAAGAGGCTATCTTCCGTGGCATTTTGATCCAACATGGCACTGGCCACGGTGGGGAAGTCGTTCATGCCCTGCACGGTGACGATAAAGTCATCACTGACGGTGCCACCAAAGCCATCACTGGCGGTCACGGTAATGGTGGCGGTGGTGTCAGAGTCGGCATTGAGCGGTGTACCGGTGAAGTTGGTACCATCAAAGCTCATCCAGCTGGGCATGCCAGAGGCGCTTAAGCTGAGGGTGTCCCCATCAATATCATTAAAGGTGCTGGCATAGACCGAGAAGTGGAAAGGTGAATCTTCATTGGCGGTCTGATCGGCCAAGGGTGTGACCAGTGTTGGGTCATCGTTGGTGCCGGTGACGGTGATCTGGAAGTTATCCGTGATCATGCCGCCAAAGCCATCGTTGGCGGTTACCGAGATGAAGTGGGAGCTACCGGAATCGGCATTGAGCGGGGTGCCGGTAAAGGTGGTGCCGTCAAAGGTCAACCATGCGGGCATGCCGGTGGCGCTGTAGCTTAGGGTGTCGCCATCAATATCATCAAAGGTGCCTGCGGGGATGGCATAGCTAAAGAGGCTATCTTCCGTGGCGTTTTGATCCAACATAGCGCTGGCCACGGTGGGGAAGTCGTTCATCCCCTGTACGGTAACGATAAAGTCATCACTGACGGTGCCACCAAAGCCATCACTGGCGGTCACGGTAATGGTGGCGGTGGTGTCAGAGTCGGCATTGAGCGGCGTGCCGTTGAAGTTGGTACCATCAAAGCTCATCCAGCTGGGCATGCCAGAGGCGCTGTAGCTTAGGGTGTCGCCATCAATATCATTAAAGGTGCTGGCATAGACCGAGAAGTAGAAAGGTGAATCCTCAGTGGCGGTCTGATCGTACAACGGTGTGACCAGTGTTGGGTCATCGTTGGTGCCGGTGACGGTGATCTGGAAGTTATCCGTGATCATGCCGCCAAAGCCATCGTTGGCGGTTACCGTGATGAAGTGGGAGCTGCCGGAGTCGGCATTAAGCGGGGTGCCGGTAAAGGTGGTGCCGTCAAAGGTCAACCATGCGGGCATGCCGGTGGCGCTGTAGCTTAGGGTGTCCCCATCAATATCATCAAAGGTACCTGCGGGGATGGCATAGCTAAAGAGGCTATCTTCCGTGGCGTTTTGATCCAACATAGCGCTGGCCACGGTGGGGAAGTCGTTCATGCCCTGCACGGTGACGATAAAGTCATCACTGACGGTGCCACCAAAGCCATCACTGGCGGTTACGGTAATGGTGGCGGTGGTGTCAGAGTCGGCATTGAGCGGCGTGCCGGTGAAGTTGGTACCATCAAAGCTCATCCAGCTGGGCATGCCGGAGGCGCTGTAGCTTAGGGTGTCCCCATCAATATCATTAAAGGTGCTGGCATAGACCGAGAAGTAGAAAGGCGAATCTTCAGTGGCGGTCTGATCGGCCAAGGGTGTGACCAGTGTTGGGTCATCGTTGGTGCCGGTGACAGTGATCTGGAAGTTATCCGTGATCATGCCGCCAAAGCCATCGTTGGCGGTTACCGAGATGAAGTGGGAGCTACCGGAGTCGGCATTGAGCGGGGTGCCGGTAAAGGTGGTGCCGTCAAAGGTCAACCATGCGGGCATGCCCGTGGCGCTGTAGCTTAGGGTATCGCCATCAATATCATCAAAGGTGCCTGCGGGGATGGCATAGCTAAAGAGGCTATCTTCCGTGGCGTTTTGATCCAACATAGCACTGGCCACGGTGGGGAAGTCGTTCATGCCCTGCACGGTGACGATAAAGTCATCACTGACGGTGCCACCAAAGCCATCATCGGCCGTCACGGTAATGGTGGCGGTGGTGTCAGAGTCGGCATTGAGCGGTGTACCGGTGAAGTTGGTACCATCAAAGCTCATCCAGCTGGGCATGCCAGAGGCGTTTAAGCTTAGGGTATCCCCATCAATATCATTAAAGGTGCTGGCATAGACCGAGAAGTAGAAAGGTGAGTCTTCAGTGGCGGTCTGATCGTACAACGGTGTGACCAGTATTGGGACATCGTTGGTGCCGGTGACGGTGATCTGGAAGTTATCTGTGATCATGCCGCCAAAACCATCGTTGGCGGTTACTGTGACGATTTGGGAGCTACCGGAATCGGCATTGAGCGGGGTGCCGGTAAAGGTGGTGCCGTCAAAGGTCAACCATGCGGGCATGCCAGTGGCGCTGTAGCTTAGGGTGTCGCCATCAATATCATCAAAGGTGCTTGCAGGGATGGCATAGCTAAAGAGGCTATCTTCCGTGGCGTTTTGATCCAGCATGGCATTGGCCACGGTGGGGAAGTCGTTCATGCCCTGCACGGTGACGACAAAGTCATCACTGACGGTGCCACCAAAGCCATCATCGGCCGTCACGGTAATGGTGGCGGTGGTGTCAGAGTCGGCATTGAGCGGCGTGCCGGTGAAGTTGGTACCATCAAAGCTCATCCAGCTGGGCATGCCAGAGGCGCTTAAGGTCAGGGTATCCCCATCAACATCATCAAAAGTGCTGGCATAGACCGAGAAGTAGAAAGGCGAATCTTCAGTGGCGGCCTGATCGATCAACGGCGTGACCAGTGTCGGGGTATCATTAACGCCCGTGACCTTAATTTGTGTCGTGACCGTGGTGCTGGCTGTTATGCCATCGTTGACAATAATTTCAACCGTGCGGGTACCGTCCACCAACGCTTCATCGCTGGAGCTGTAGGTAACCGATTGCAGAGCGGTCTCATAAGCCGCTGTGGTATCCGTTCCCGTTAAGGTCAGGGTACCCGTGGCGGCATTCCAACTCCCCGTAATCGTACTGGTGTCGTTAAAGCTAAGGGTATCGTCACCATTCACATAGTCGGTGGTCAACTGCACGGTGGCACTGGCCATGGTGGTGCTGTCGGCGTCGGCAAGGGACAGTTGATTGGCACCCGTTCCCAACAGGGCGACGCTGCCCCCTTCGGTGTAGGTTACAAAGTCGGGACCATAGGCGCGGAATTCATGGAAGTCATAACCATAGGCGGGGCTGGTGTTGCCAACCATAGAGACGCGGATATATTGATAATCCCCACTTACGCTATAGTCCTGCCACTGAGTTGGGGATGTGTCGAAGCTGACATCATCATGGAGCAGGGTGAAATTGCTACCATCGGTAGAGCCGGAGATATCTAGGGTGATTTGATGGTCAAAGTTGGCCCAAAGAATACCAACACTACTGAGGCTGGTTATCGCCCCAAAATCTGCCTGCCACCACTGGTTGTTGTCGCTGGTAAAGGTAACCAGGGAGGAATAACGGGTGGCTTCATCTCCATCCAGGGCAGTACCAGAGCCTGAGGTGTTGTGTTCGGCTGTGGATGCTGTAACCGTTAGCTCCGAGCTGCCTACACCACTGTCCAAACCGGTGATGGTGGGGGCATCGTTAACCGCCGTGACGCTTACGGTGGTATCCAGGGCTGTACTGTCGATGCTGCCATCGTTAACCGTGATGCTCAGTGTACGATCGCCACTGGTGACGTTGTCGGCAATGGTCCCAAAGGTGATCGAGCGCAGGGCCGTCTGATAGTTGGCCACCGTATCAGAACCGGTGAGGGTCAGGGTGCCGCTGCTGGCATCCCAACTACCGGTGATGTGGGTGGTATCGCTGAAGGCCAGTTGATCCACACCATTTTGATAACCCGTACCAACAGTGACCGTAGCACTGACCAAATTGGCGCTGTCGGAGTCGCTTAAAACCAGATCCGGGGCGGCGATAATGCCATTCTCAGTCGTGGTGGTGCTGGCATAGTTGGGAATGGAACTGTCGGTCTGTTCCACACGGGTAACCGTACCCACGATGGTGCCATCACCATTGCCACTGACCAGGTTGGTGACGGTTGCCCCATCGCTCTCATCAAAACCAAAGGCGGCCACCAAGCCGGTATCACCATCCGCGGCTGCGGTGGTCATGTCGGCTTGAATCTCGGCTTGCGTACGCACAGTGTTGTAGATGCGGACATCATCCATCTGTCCGTTGATATTATCGCCAATCAGCAGTTCACTGGTGGTGCCACCATTGGGATCAAAGGAGTAGCCACCAGAAAGGATCTCCGAACCGTCCAGGTAGAGTTTGAGGGTTTTGGTCCCGGCATCCCGTGTGAGCGCCAGATGGTGCCAATCCCCATAGCTGAAGACTCCGCTGGATGTTTGCAGCAGTTGGTTGGAGCCGTTATCGTATTCATGCACATATTGAATGAGACCCCCCGTAAACACGCGCAAGCCATAGAAATAGTTGGTTGCGAGCTCTTCGGTTTCGCCATCCTTGAACTCAATCAGGGAGGCGCTGTGGGTTGATTCCATTTTGACCCAGGTCTCCAGGGTCAGATCACCGGTAATGGCGAAGGCATCACCCGTGCCCCGTCCAGCATCAATTTGGTTGGTAGCTGTGGCACCATCATAGGCAGAGCCTGTGCCCACCGTTGTCTGTTGATGGGTATCCCCTTCCGTATAGGTGGTGCTGGGGGTGCCGCCATCACCAACCGTGGCGGCGTCGTTCACAGGAGTGATGGTGAAATCAAAGCTGGTGGTGGTTAAGGTGCCGCCGTCACCATCGCTGACAGTAAAGTCAAACTGATCGGAGGTGGTCTCAGCACCATCATGGGTGAAGGTGAGCAGGCCATCCTCAATATCCTGCTGGGTGAAGGTATCGTTCAGCCCCAGCGTGGTACCATTGAGTTGTAAGTCACCATTGTTGTTGGTCACGGTGACGGTATAGGTCAGCTCGCCTGCACTCTGCTCCAGATCCGTCACACTCAGGTGGGCGTTGGTGATGGTGGCAGTGCCCCCTTCAGCCAGACTTAAGGAGGTGTTGAGGGCTAACGTCGGAGCATCGTTAATGGGGGTAACGGTAAAGCTCAGAGTGTTGCTTGCCACGCTATCGGTGGTGCCATCATGAACGGTAAAGTTTAGGGTGTCGGTGCCAGCACCATTTTCATGTGCAGCAGGGGTATATTTAAACAGGCCTGCATCCAGGTCGGTTTTAGAGATTTGATCATTGATAGAGCGCTCTTCACCCGCATCCATTATGCCATCATCATTGGCATCCACCCAGTAGGTGCCATTACCAGCCTGACTGACCAGGGTGATGTGATCCAGGGTGTCCCCATCCACATCGCCAAAGCCCAGGTCGGTTGTGGCAATGGTCAGAGTGGTGTCCTCATCCACCGTCAGCGTGTTATCGGCTGCGGTGGGGGCATCGTTGACCCCGGTGAGTGTGATCGTGGTGGTGACGGGCGCGCTGGTGTCGGTGCCATCATCGGTGATGATGGTCACGGTGCGGCTGCTATCGACCATCGCTTCATCTACAGCCTCAAAAGTGATCGAACGTAGCGCCGCTTGGTAGTGTTCAACGGTGGCAGAGCCGTTCAACGTTAAGGTGCCTGTGCCCGCATTCCAACTACCGGAAATGTTGTTTTGAGCCACATAATGCAAGGTGTCCACACCGATCTGAAAGCCCGTGCTGATCTGAACGGTGGCCCCTTCCAGGTTGGTGTCGTCAATATCGGTAATGGTCAGGCTGGGGGCAATGGCCACCGGGCTGTCATTTTCGGTGAACTCAGGGCCTGCGGTTGGAACATCGGCACTAAAGCCAGATCCTGTGGTGGCACCACTTACCGTGCCTGACCAGGAGGTGCTGGCTAGATTGTCCATGGTTGCCCCCGACACACTGGTCATGGGGAGGTAGAGTTCCAAGCCGCTTTCACTGCCCGTGAGGGATTGGTGATAGTTGTCCGCAATCTCCTGATCGCTGCGCAGCGTGTTCCAGATGCGGAAGTCAGAAAGCTGCCCCTTATAATTCATGGAGCCCTGATCCCAGTTACCAATGGTCAGGTCACTCACCGTGCTGCTGGGCGCAACTTGCGTCACCTCACTGAAAAGCTCTCCATCTTTGTAGATGGTGAGTTTTGACTCGGAACGGTCATAGGTGCCCGCAAGGTGGGTTGCTTCATTAACCAGATCACTACCCAGGGGAATGCTCACCCCATTGCCATTGTGCTGGACATGCAGGGAGCTACCGGTTAAAGCGACCCAGAAGCTTCCCCCACTATGATCATGGTTCAGGGAGAAGAGCATATTAAAGCCGCCGGTATCCTCCGTGCGGTGGGTCCAGAACTCCCAGGAAAAATCGTTGGAGGCAAAACCGTTAAAGTTGGAAACCGTTACGGTGTTGCTACCATCAAAGTTAACCGCATCAAACTGTTTGGACTCTGTGCCCTGGGCCTGAGCAACCGGTGCATCGTTGACCGGGTTTACCGTTAGGGTAAACGAATCGCTGCTGGTCGTGGTGTGGTTGGCCCCGGCATCATCGCCGTCGCTGTCCAGCACATGGCTGGTGACACCCAAGGTCCAGCTGCCGTTTATGTCGGCATCTACGGTGGCGGTAAGGCCGGCAAGCTCAGCCTGGGTAAAGGTCCAGGTGCCATCGCTATTATCGCTACCCGCGCTAAAGATGACCTCATCAGGGACCGAGTCGATCACCACCGAGGTAATGGCCTCGGTACCATCGCTGTCCACCACGGCGGTGGCAATATCCATGGCGATGGTTGTCGCATCCTCATCCCCAGAGACAGCGTTGGCGGTGAGGGCGGGGGCATCGGCCACCGAGCCCACGGTCACCGGGTGGGCGATGGTGGTCAGTTGGGTATCATCGGTGGTGCCATTGTCATCGGTGGTGGTGACGTTAAGGTTGATGTTGAAATCAACGTTGCTGTCCGCCGGGGCCTTGATCTGCAAGCCGGTCAGGTTGTAGCTGTTGCCCGCCTGGGTAACCCGGCCCATGTCGATGGTTGCGCTGTCACCGGTGATGGTAATGGCGGTGGCATCGTTCCACTGCAAAGTAGCCCCGCTGGGCAGGCCGCTAAGGGTGATGGACGTCACGCTTTCCGAACCATCGATATCTTGCAGGTCAAAGCCTGCCACCACATCAATCCAGCTATCTTCCAGGCCGCTGCTGGCGTTGCTGGTGACCGTAACCTCATCGGCATCGGGGTTGACTGTCAAGGTAAAGCTGCTGCTGGTGCTGGTGGTGTCGTCACTGCCGCTACCGGCGGTATCGATATCATTATCCAGCACATGGCTGGTGACACCCAAGGTCCAGACGCCGGATTGATCCCCGGCAACGATGGCGGTCAGGGTGGCCAGTTCGGTGGCGGCAAAGGTCCAGGTGCCGTCTGAGTTGTCGCTTCCTGCACTAAAGGTCATGCCACTGGGCACACTGTCGATCACCACCGAGGTGATGGATTCGGTGCCATCAATGTCAACCACCGCGGTGGAGATATCCACGGCGATGGAGGCGGCATCTTCGGTGCCCACAACATCGTTACTGGTTAGGGAAGGGGTGTCTGCCACTGAGGTTACTTCAACGGTGATCTCACCGGCTGTGCCAAGGCTGTCTTGGGTCACGCCGTTATCATCAAGCACCGTAACTGAGATATCCAACAGGAAGTCGCTGCTGCTGTCGGCCGGGGGCATAAGGGCCAGACCATCTATACTGTAGCTACCGTCACCATGGTCGGTGACGTACCCCATATCAATGGCGGCACTGCCAGCATTAATGGTGACAGCATCACCGCTGCCAACCTTTAATTGGCTGCCGGTGGGAATGTTGCTCAGCGTCACCGCAGAGACCGACTCTGAACCATCCAGATCCACCAGGGTGAAGCTGCTGTCAATGGAGATCCAGTTATCCTCCAACCCGCTGCCACTCTCGGTAAGATAGGTGATCGTGTCCGCCACGGGATCTACCGTCAGTGTAAAACTGGTGGCGCTGGTGGTGGTGTCATCACCACTTTCGGGATCACTATCCAACACATGGCTGGTTACCGTCAGGGTGAAGGCGCCGGAGATGTGTTCATTCACGGTGGCGGTCAGGCCGGTGAGCTCAGCTTGGCTTAAGGTCCAGACGCCGCTCCCATTGTTGGTACCGGCACTTAAGGTGACTGTGTCGGGTACACTGCTGAACACGACATGAGAGATGCTCTCTGATCCATCGGTATCCACCACAGCCGTGGTCACATCCAGGGCGATGGTGGCGGCATCTTCCAAACCACTGACATCGGCAGCACTCACGTTCGGTGCATCTGCTTCGGAGCTGACATCAACGGTAAAGCTGCCGGTATCACTCCGGGTGGTGGTGGTAAGGCTGTTGGTATCTTGGGTGTCGACCGTAACGGTGACTGTAAAGTTATTGTTACTATCGGCTGGGGCCATCACCTGTAGGCCATTGATGGTGTAGGTGTTGGCAGGGCCTGCAGCAACCACATAGGCCATGGGTACTTCTGCTTCACTACCGGTGATGGTCAGGATCGTGCCATCGCTTACCTTAAACTGGCTGCCAGAGGGGAAGCCTGACAAGGTAACCCCTGTAATGGTTTCAGATCCATCGGTATCCACAATCTCAAAGGTGGGCTCAGTGACCGCAATCCACTGATCCTCTATCCCTACGGCACTGCCATCGACAATGGTCACACCGTCAGAGACGGGTGTGGAGGTGAGATCAAAGGTCAGGGAACGGCTAAGGGTATGGTTATGCGCGGCATTGTCGGCATCGGTATCCAGCAGATCAATGGTCACACCAATGGTCCATTGCCCGGAGAGGTCGCCATTAACCGTTGCCGTCAGTCCGGTAAGCTCGGCGTGGGTCAGGCTCCAGGTCCCATTGTTATTATCGTTGCCTGCGGAGAAGCTGATAAAGGCAGGAACACCGGTTAGTGTGACGGCCGTGATGGTTTCTGTGCCACCCACATCGGTAACCGCAGCATCAATAGCCACAGCAATCGTGCTGGCATCTTCCAAACCAGTAATATCGGTGGCCGTCCATGCGGGCTCATCGGTATCACTGGTAACCGTCACCGCAATGGTGCTGGTGTTGGTTAGGCTGTCAGAGGTCACGCTGTTGGTATCGATGGTGGTAACACGAACCCCCAAGGTGAAGTCAACATTGCTGTCGCTGGGGGGCAGAACCTCTAAACCATCAAGGGTATAGGTGTTGGCAGCGCCTGCTGCAATGACATAGGCCTGCGGTACCAGGGCTTCCTGGTCGCCATCAATGGTCAGTGTGGTGCCATCGCTCATCTTCAGCTGTGAGCCTGATGGAATACCTGTTAGGTAGACCGATGAAATACTCTCTGAACCATCGGTATCCAAAAGGGTAAAGGTGGGCTCCGTAATGGTGATCCAGTTATCTTCCACACCCGTCCCACTGCCTGCAACAATGCTAACACCATCGGCAACCGGGTCTACGGTGAGTATAAAGTCATTCGTGGTGGTGGTGGTGTCACTGGCCTCGGCATCCGGGTCGGTATCCAAGACATGACTGGTGACCCCCATGGTGGTCTGGTAGCTCAGATCCCCCGCAACGGTTAGGGTCAGGCCCGTAAGTTCTGCCTGGGTGAAGGTCCAGCTCTGATCACCATTATTCGTGCCAGCGCTGAAGGTGATGTTATCCGGTACCGTGTCGATGACGACAGAGGTGATGGATTCAGTCCCGTCTACATCCACCACCGCGGTGGTTATATCGACGGCAATGGTGGCTGCGTCTTCCAACCCGGTTATGGCATTACTCACCAGGGTAGGCGCATCGGCGACGGTCGCAACGGTCACATCAATGGTGCCCAGGGTATCCTGGGTATTGCTGGCCACACCGTTATGATCGGTGGTGGTGACGGTAATGCCCAGTTGGAAGTTGTTGTTACTATCCGCAGGGGGCTTGATCTGCAAACCGGTTAGGTTGTAGTTGCCACCCGCCAGCGCTGTGACTTCACTCATGGGAACGGTGGCACTGGTGCCCGTAATGGTAATGGCCGTGCCATCGTCCATCTGCAACAGGGAGCCTGCGGGAATGCCACTGATCTCTACGTTGGTGACACTCTCTGATCCATCCAGATCCTGTAAGACAAAACTGGCGTCGATATCGATCCAGTTATCTTCCAAACCACTGGCAGTACCGGTATTAAAGGTGACTTCATCACCATCAGCATCGGTGGTGAGGATAAAGTCGGAATAGTAGGTGGTGGTATCGTTACCCCCACTATCGGGGTCGGTATCCAGCACATGGCTGGTGACACCCAGGGTCCACTGGCCGGAGACGTGGGCATCGACCGTGGCGGTCAGGCCGCTGAGTTCTGCCTGAGACAGGGTCCATGATCCATTACCATCATCACTACCAGCACTTAAGGTGACTGTATCGGGCACAGAATCGATAATAACGTGGTCAATGACCTCGGAACCATCGGTATCCACCACCGCGGTGGTTATGTTCAGGGCTATAGAGGCATCATCCTCATTACCCCCGACATCACCACTGGTCAGGGTAGGGGTGTCGGCGACAGATGTTACCGTAACCTCAATGGTGCTGCTGGTGGTTTGGGTGTTGCTGGCCACACCATTATCGTCTGTGGTGGTGACGGTGATACCCAAGGTGAAGTTATCGTTTGTATCTGCTGGCGCTTGGATCTGTAAGCCCGTCAGATTGTAGTTGCCATTGGACAGTACCGTGACTTCACTCATGGGTATGGTGGCACTGGTACCTACAATGGTAATGGCGGTGCCATCATCCATCTGCAACAGGCTACCGGTGGGAATACCGGTAATCAGAACATTCGTTACCGCTTCCGAACCATCCAGATCTTGCAGTACAAAGCTGGTATCAACATCGATCCAGCTATCTTCCAGGCCGCTGGCACTGCCACTATTGAAGGTAACCTCATCCCCATCGGCATCCACCGTCAGGGTAAAGTCTGAGTAGTAACTGGTGGTGTCGTTGCCACCAGCATCACTGTCCAGATCCTGTACGTGACTGGTAACCCCGAAGTTCCACTGCCCGGAAACGTGGGCGTCCACCGTAGCGGTTAGGCCGGTAAGATCAGACTGGAAGAAGCTCCAGGTCCCATTGTTGTGGTTACTACCGGCATTGAATGTGACCGTATCGGGTACGGAATCAATAACCACCAAAGCGATCTCTTCACTACCATCGGTGTCCAGCAGGGCGGTGGCAATATCCATGGCGATGGTGGTGGCATCCTCATTACCCCCGACATCTCCACTGGTCAGGGTGGGGGTGTCGGCCACGGAGGTGACGGTAAAGCTTAAGGTACCATCGGTGGTCTGGGTGTTTTGGGTGGACCCGTTGTCATCGGTGGTGGTGACGGTAATACCCACCGTAAAATTAACGTTGCTGTCTGCAGGGGCTTGGATCTGCAAGCCGCTCAGGTTGTAGGAGCCACTGCCAAGATCCGTGACGTGGCTCATATCAATGATGGCATTTTGGCTGCCATCAATAGTAATGGCGGTGCCATCACTCATCTGTAAGGCCGCGCCAGAGGGCAGGCCTGTGAGCTGAACAGCGGTGACACTCTCTGATCCATCTAAGTCTTGCAAGACAAAGCTTGAGTTAACATCAAACCAATTATCTTCCAGTCCACTACCATCCCCAGCGGTGAACGTAACCAAGTCAGCATCGGGGGTGACGGTTAGGGTGAAGCTGGTGTAGGTAGAGGCTGTATCATCGTCACTGGATGCCCCAACCACATCGGGATCATCATCGGCCACATGGCTGGTGACCCCCATGGTGAAGAGCCCGGAGATGTGGGTATCTACCGTGACCGTTAAGCTGGGTAGATCGGTGGCGGCAAAGGTCCAGCTGCCATCATTATTGTTGGTGCCCGCATTAAAGGTGACGGTATCGGGTACGCTGTCGATCACCACGGAGGTGATCGTTTCGCTACCATCTGCATCCACCAAAGAGGTGACCATATCCATGGCGATGGTGGTGGCATCTTCAAGGCCCGTCACATCATTGGTGGTCAGGTTGGGGGCGTCGGCGACCGAACCCATGTGCACAGAGATGGTACTGTCGGTGGTTTGGGTATGGGTCGTGGCATTATTATCATCGGTGGTGGTGACGGTAATACCCAAGACAAAATCGCTGTTATCATGCAGCGGTGACATGATCTGCAGGCCGTTAAGGCTGTAGCTGTTATCCCCATTATCGGTCACATAGGCCATGGGAATGGTGGCACTGGTTCCGGTAATGGTGATGGCGGTACCATCGTCCATCTGCAAGGCGCTGCCGCTGGGTAGACCGGTAATCAACACATCGCTGACGACTTCCGAGCCATCCAGATCCTGCAACACAAAGCTACTGGTAATATCTGTCCAGCTATCTTCCACACCACTGGCAGAGCCCGACGTGTAAGTGACCTCATCCCCATCTGGGTTTACGGTGAGGGTAAAGGTGTCATAGTTCGTTGTGGTGTCATCTCCACCACTATCTGGGTCACTATCCAGCAGGTGGCTGGTAACCCCCATGGTAAAGAGCCCGGAGATGTGGGTATCCACGGTTGCCGTCAGGCCGGTAAGCTCAGCTTGGCTAAAGGTCCAGGTGCCATCATTATTGTTGGTGCCTGCACTAAAGGTCACCGTGGTGGGGACAGTATCAATCACCACCGAGGTGATGCTCTCAGAACCATCGGTATCCACCACCGCGGTGGAGAGGTCCATGGCGATGGTGGTGGCATCTTCCAACCCGCTGACATCATTCGCCGTAAGGTCAGGGGTGTCAGCGTCACTGAAGACCGTAACCGTTAACGCACTGTCATCAATGACGGTATCAACGGTGTTGCCATTGTTATCGGTGGTCTCTACATGAATCCCCAACGAGAAGTTTTCGCTCAGATCCGCACTGGGCAAAATTTCCATATCTGTCAGGGTGTAGATATTAGCGGTGCTGGTTTCAACCAAATAGCTTAAGGGAACAATGGCCTCACCATTACTATCCACCGTGAGGTAGGTGTAGCTGTTGGTATCGGCATCGTCCACCATACGCAACTGCACACCATCGGGGATTGATTTATAGGTAATCCCTGTAATGGTTTCTGAACCATCGACATCAACAATCTCAAAGGTGGGCTCAGAAACAGTGACCCATATATCCTCTGTACCCGTGGCAGAGCCTGGGTCAATGGAGACACCGTCGGCACGTGGGGCGACTTCCAACGTAAAGGTGGTAGTGCCTGTGGTGGTGGTGTTATCGGCGGTGTCATCCCCATCCACATCCAGTACATGACTGGTCACGGTTAGGGTAAACAGACCTGAGGCAAAATCTCCCAAAATGGCCTGTAACCCATCCAGCTCTGTGGGATCCAGCGTCCAGCTTCCATCCTCATTGATCGCCCCTGCAGAGAGGGTGATGTTGCTGGGTAGACCCGCAATATCGATGCTGGTGATGGATTCGGTCCCATCACTATCGGTCACAGCCGTGCTGATATCCAGGGCGATGGTGGCTTCAGCTTCGTTGCCAGAGGCATTAACCCCAACGACATCTGGCGTGTCAGCCAAGGAGCCGACATCTACCACAAAGCTGGTCGTGGTGGTCTCCGTATCGCTATACACCCCACCATACTGATCGACAAAGCTGTCCAGGGTGGTCACTTCCAAAACAAGGGGGAAGTCGCTGTTGTCATTCAGCGGCGCCATGACCTGCAAGCCGCTTAGATTATAGCTGCCATCGCCTACTGTCGTCATGTATGCCGTAGAGATGGTGGCACTGCCATTGGTGATGGAAATGGCTGTGCCATCATCCATTTGCAACGCGCTGCCGGTGGGGAATCCTGTTAGGGTGATCTGATCAATGGCTTCTGATCCATCCTGATCGGGATGGGTGAATTGGATGTCCAGGTCAATCCAGCTATCTTCCAACCCACTGGCGGCGGTGGTGGTGTAGGTAATGGGCTCGGCATCTGGTGTAACGGTAAAGACAAAATCCGTACTGGTGCTGGTGGTGCTGGTTCCATCTCCGGTATCGGCATCGGTATCCAGAACATGGCTGGTGACACCGAAAGTCCACTGACCCGAATTCTGTTCCACCACCGTGGCTGTCAATCCCTCCAGTTGTGCTTGGGTTAAGGTCCAGCTTCCTGCACCATCGCTGCTGCCTGCACTCAAGGTGATGTTGCTCGGTACATCGCTGACAACAACGGAGGAGATGACCTCAGAGCCATCGACATCGGTCACCGCTGTGGAGATATCCAGGCTGATGGTGGTGGCATCCTCATTGCCGGTGATAGCAGCCGCACTTAAGGTTGGTGTATCGGCCACGGGTGAGACGGTGACATCAATGGTGCCACTGGTTACTTGCGTGCTGCTGGTGACCCCGTTGTTATCGGTGGTGGTCACATCTATGCCGATGGTGAAGTTCACATCACTATCGGCCGGGGGCTTGATCTGTAGGTTGCTCAGGGTGTAGCTACCATCACCATGGTTCACCAGATCTACCAAGTCGATAACGGCGTCTTGCGCACTGTCGATGGTGATCGAGGTGCCATCATTACGTTGCAGCGTTGCCCCATCTGGCAGGCCCGTCAGGGTGATGGCAGAGATAGACTCTGAGCCATCCAGATCTTGCAAGGTGAAGCTGGAGACCATGTCGATCCAGCTATCTTCTTGCCCTGACGCACTGCCACTGGTGAAGGTCACCTCATCGGCCACAGGGTTTACGGTCAGGGTGAAGTTGGCACTGCTGCTGGTGGTGTCATCGCCACCGCTATCACTGTCGCTATCCAACACATAGCTGGTGACGCCCATGGTAAAGGGACCGGAGAGGTCCCCCAGCACGGTAACGGTTAAACCCGCAAGATCGCTCGGTTGCAGGGTCCAACTGCCATCGTTATTCAGGGTGCCAGCATTAAAGGTGACGCTGGCGGGTACATCGTTGAAGACCAGGGAGGTGATGCTGTCAGAACCATCCACATCGGTCACAGCGGTGCTGATATCCAGAGCGATGGTGGCGGCATCTTCCAAGCCGCTCACATCAATCGGTGTCAGGCTTGGTGCGTCGGCCACCGATGAGACGGTGACATCAATGGTGCCACTGGTTACTTGCGTGCTGCTGGTGACCCCGTTGTTATCGGTGGTGGTCACATCTATGCCGATGGTGAAGTTCACATTGCTATCGGCCGGGGGCTTGATCTGTAGGTTGCTCAGGGTGTAGCTACCATCACCATGGTTCACCAGATCTACCAAGTCGATAACGGCGTCTTGCGCACTATCGATGGTGATTGAGGTGCCATCATTACGTTGCAGCGTTGCCCCATCTGGCAGGCCCGTCAGGGTGATGGCAGAGATAGACTCTGAGCCATCCAGATCTTGCAAGGTGAAGCTGGAGACCATGTCGATCCAGCTATCTTCTTGCCCTGACGCACTGCCACTGGTGAAGGTCACCTCATCGGCCACAGGGGAGGTGGTAAAGACAAAGTCGGTGCTGTTGCTGGTGGTGTCACTTCCTGTGTCGGCATCACTATCCAGCACATGGCTGACAATGGTGAAGGTCCATTGACCAGACAGGTCGGATGCAACCGTCGCGGTTAAACCCTCCAGATCACTGGCCGCCAAGGTCCAGCTACCATCCTGGTTCAGCTCGCCTGCGCTCAACGTTACCGTTGAGGGAACACCAGTGATTTCGATGGAGGTGATGGATTCAGAGCCATCAACATCCGTAACCGCACTGGCAATATCCAGGGCAATACTTGTGGCATCTTCATCCCCCGTAATATCGGCGGCGGTGAGGTTGGGGGTATCGGCAACAGGGGTGATATCCAGGGGAATGGAGATCAGTTGTTCCGAGAAGACCCCAGTATCATCCATGCTGGTGGTGGTTAGGTCCACACGCTCGCCAGCAACCTGTGCTCCACTGCCATCCCAAATACGCAGATGCATGGTTGGCGCGCCGGAAAGATCGGTGGGCAGGGCCAGGGTCACGCTGTCTGTGCTACCAACCAGCAGGGCGTTGCTTTGGGTGGGGGAACCTTCACTGCTGCTACTGCCCTCTCCAGGGGTGTAGTTGACGGTTAGGTTGCTATCTTCCAGGTAGAGGACAAAGCCGTGGAGATCGCTGTCGACATCCCCAATCACAGTGCCTTGAGCTTCCAGGTAGCTTAATACCGATGAGAGGCTAAGTGTGATGGCGCTATCTTCAGCAATGGTCTCAGCCGTGGGTGTTGCGGGGTAACTGGTTAGGGTCGGAGCATCGTTAATGCCTGTGACGGTCAGGGTAACCGTGTTGGTGACTGAGACACCTGCCGTATCCGTTACGGTGGCGGTCATCAGCACATCGCTCTGGTCGGCTGCAGTCATGGTCTGCAGCAGGCTACCTGGGGTAAAGCTCCAGGTATGGTCCCCGTTATCCACCAGGGTGCCATCAACCGCATCGTTCAAGACCAGGTTGGTGACGGTTAAAATGTCGCCCACACCAAGATCTTCATCCCCATCATTAATCAGTAACTCTTCTTGGGTGATGGTCCAGACCACATCTTCATCGGAACTGGCGGTATCATCTACCGGTGTTGGTGTATCGTTAATATCATTAACGTCTATGAAGAAGGTTTGGGTGAAGGGAAGGTTAGAACCCGCTTCACGGACCTCAACATCCACCTCATAAACATCCTGCGTTTCATGGTTAAGCACGCTGCCGGAAGCAAATTTTAACTGACCATTTTCAATGATAAAACTGTCCATATCCGGGCCGCCGGTAATGGCATAGGTCACGGTGCCAGCAACGGTACCGGTTTCACTTAGGGTGCCAACCAACAGTGGATCGGTTGTGTCGGTGTTTTCATCAACCTGCTGATTATCCAGCGCCAAAGCGGTGAACGGGGCATGGCTGTTGAGTGTGCTGAAGATAAAGTGATCCCGCGCCTCTTCCCCTCCCATCAGGGTCAGGGTGGTGCTGGTGGCACTGCCGAGATCACTCAGGTAGCTGGAAAGGGTGGTGTCACTGCCAAAGGCATCCAGGCTCTGTTCAAAATCAATGCTGACACCGCTGGCTTGGGCGATGGCTTCACTTGAAATGGTAATGCCATTGCTGCTGTCGCCATCTTCATCAATGGTTTGCAGGAAGCGCAGCACATTGATCACAGCATCATCAGAGAGCCCAATAAAATCATCAGGACCCAAAATGGAATCGACTTCAGCACTGCCCAGTACAATATCACCGATGGAGAAGGTCACAGTCTCCCCGGTTTTATAGTAGAACATACCGTCACTGCCGGTCGATCCACCCTGGCTGTCACTGCTAAAGCTGGCACCACCTACCGCGCTGTCGACAAAAATACCATCACGGATGATGTCGATATCAAAACTGTCACTGACGGTTTTTCCGCCTGTATCTGTTGCGGTGACGGTGATCTCAATCGGTTCTGCAGCTTCGTCGGTAATGCCAGAGAACTGGAGAGCTTCCGCATCAAAACTCAACCAAGTGGGTAGGTCGGAGCCATCGCTTAGAGTGGCGCTAAAGGTTAGGCTATCCCCCGCATCATCGTCGGCAAAATCACTGTAGAGGAAGGTGTAGGTGAACAGCACATTCTCTGTGGCATCCACATCTGCCAGAGCATGGACCAAATAGGGCAGCTCGTTCTCGTCGGTGACCGTTATGGTAAAGGTTTGTGCCGCAGTTAACGTACCGCTGTCGGTGGTTGTGACTTCGACGGTGTATTCGGTGATGGACTCAAAGTCCAGCTCAATATTAGCTTTGAGCTGAAGGGTGGTTCCATCCACTTCAAACAGGCCATATCCGCTGCCACCTGTAACGGCAAAGGTGTGGCTATCCACCGCATCTTCATCCACCTCCGTCACCGTGCCAATGCTGATGGGGGCGCTGGATGCACCGGGGTCACCCGACTCTGCAAGGGAGCTTCCTAGCAACGTGACATCGGTAGGGCTGTCATTCAGGTCGGCAATATCAAAGACAAACGTTTGAGACAGGGGTAGGCCAGGGTCGCCACTGTCGGTGGCTTTTAACACCACCTCCATGCTGGATTGGGCCTCAAAATCCAATACCGTATCTGCCACTAAGTAGAGATCGGTACCCCGCAGCTCAAAGTATGCGCTATCAGCACCACCACTGATCTCCAGGGTGTGGGTGTCGCCATCATCGACATCGCTAACGGTAATGCCACCCACAAACAGACCTGCGCTGGTATCCTGATTTTCATCAATGGCTTGGTCGCTGTTGGCCACGGAGATCAGGTGAGGATAGTCGTTGGCGGAGGTAACCTCAAAGGTCAGGGTCGAGGTGTTGGAGTAGGCTTCACCATCATAAGCTGTCCACTGGAAGCTGGTGGTGCCAGACCACTCGCTATCTGGGGTGAAGCTCAGTTTACTGATATCCGCTAAGGCAATGCTCTCAGGGTTTGACAGGTCAGTAATGGCGGTGCCATCAAAGTAAAGGGTCGCGTTGTCAGGTAAGGATACCAGCTTGATCAGTGTGGGGTTGGTGCCATCATCATCACTGACCAAATCGGTAAACTTGGCTTCATTAAAGCTGTAGGAGCCATCTTCAAACAGGTTCTGGCTACCATCGCTGGCAACCGGGGCATCATTGCTGTTATCGACGGTGAGCTGGAAGATATCTGAAACAGCTAAACCACCTGGGTCGGTGGCGGTCACCTTAAGCGTTACGGTGCCGACATCGGCATTAAGCGGTGTACCCGTAAAGGTGGCACTTGCGGTATCAAAGCTCATCCAGTCTGGTAGGGCTGAGCCATCCAGCTGGGTGACGCTGTAGGTTAAGGTGTCTGCATTGGGGTCGCTAAAGTAAGAGGCGACTGAAAAATCAACCGGGCTATCTTCCACAATACCGCTGGAAACATCGGTGATTTCACTCGCCAAGAGTGGTGCGAGATTGGTCTGCTCAATGTTCAGGGTGAACTGATCACTGACCGTCGCTTGGCCATCATCCGCCTGAACCACAATAATGAGTGTGGCAATATCTTCCGTTGCAGGTGTTCCAGAGAATGTCAGGGTATCGGCATTAAAACTCAGCCAGTCGGGTAGGGCGCTACCATCTTCCAAAGCCGCGGTGAAGGTTAGGGTGTCGTTACGATCGACATCACTAAAGGTCCCCGCATCCAGGGTCATGCTGTAGGCCGCATCAGTCAGCAGGGTCTCACTGGCGCCCTGGCTGGTTAGTGCGACTGAAACCACAGGGGCATCGTTCACATTGTCTGTGGTGACCGTAAAGATGTCAGAGACCTGTTTACCCCCTTGGTCCGTGGCGGTCACCTTAACACTAATAAGCCCAACATCATCATTGGTGGGGGTGCCGCTAAAGCTCTGGCTGGCTCCATCAAAACTCAACCAGCTGGGCAGATCCGTACCGTCCAGCAGGGTGGCGGTATAGGTTAGGCTGTCATCGGTGTTGGCATCACTAAAGCTGTCTGTGGCAATGGTGTAGCTAAAGCTCACATCCTGATCAATGGTTTGATCGACCAGGTTGGTGTTCAAAACCGGGGCGGTGTTAGGGTCTCTGATCTCTAGCGTCAAGGTGTCGTTAGCGGATGCGCCGTTGCTGTCGCTTACGGTAACCGTGACGGAAATGCTGCCAATATCGCTCTCAACCGGTACCCCACCAAAGGTGCCGCTGTCGCTGTCAAACGCCAGCCAGTCGGGCAGGTCACCGCCATTTTCCAGGGTTGCACTGTAGGTGAGGGTGTCATCAAGATCGACATCCTCAAAGGTGCCTGCTGGAATACCAAATTCAAAACCAGCATTGATAAAGGCGACCTGATCCGAGATCTCTGTCACCAGAGTTGGGGCGTCGTTGGTATTGGTGATGGTCAGGTTAAACGCATCCGCCTGGCTTGCACCATCGGGGTCTGTGGCTGTGACTTTAATGGTGATCGTACCAACTTCATCATTACCCGGTGAACCACTGAAGGTGCTGCCATCAAAGCTGAGCCAGCTGGGTAGCTCTGATCCATCAATAAGCGTGGCACTGTAGGTTAGGGTATCACCATCGGCGTCACTAAAGGCATCGCTGGGGATGGTGTAGCTGAAGCTATCATCTTCCAGGCTGGTTTGTGCGGCCAAGCCTTGGTCAACCTCAGGGGCGTCGTTGGGGTCGATGATCGAAAGGTTAAAGCTCTGGTTGGCAGTGGCGCCTGCTTGGTCTGTAGCTGTGACAGAAATGCTTAAGTCACCATCGTCACCGGATTGTGGAATACCGGCAAAGGTCCCGGTACTGCTATCAAAGGACAACCAACTGGGTAGGGCGCTACCATCCGCCAAAGTCGCTGTTAAGGTTAACGTGTCGTCTACATCCACATCGGTAAAGGCACCGCTGTCCAGGGCGTACTCAAAGTGGTTTTCAATCTCACCGCTGGCATTTTCAATGGCGGTGCCCACTTCAGGTGCATCGTTGGTGTTGGCGACAATGAGAACCACGTTCGAGGCGGTGCTTTTTCCACTGTCGTCGGTGGCGGTGACCTTAATGGTGATCTGGCCGACATCTTCATTGACAGGGGTGCCGCTAAAGGTATCTCCACTAAAGCTTAACCAGCTGGGTAGCGCAGAACCATCCGCCAGGGTGGCGCTGTAGGTGAGCACATCCCCATCGGCATCAAAGAAGGTGTCTGAAGGGATGCTAAAGCTAAAGCTGGCATCTTCATCGGCGGTACGTTCAACATCGCTAACCGCTGTGTTGGCCATAATGGCGGTTTCAACCACAGGCGCGGTATTGGGGTCGATGGCATCAATAATAAAGGTGCCTGAAGCGCTGCTTTCACCATCTGTTGCGGTAATGCGGATGACAATAGCACCCAGGTCGGTCTCGCTGGGTACACCGGTAAACAGGGCGGTGTCGGCATCAAAATAGAGCCAGTCTGGCAGTGCTGAACCATCGACCAAGGTCGCGCTATAGCTCAGGGTATCCGCCAAATCTGCATCGGTGAAGCTGCCATCGGGCAGGGCGAAATCAAAGCCGGTATCTTTCTCGGCATACTGGTCTTCAATCGCTTGGGCCAGGATGGGGGCATCATTGACATTGGTGACGGTAATGCTGAACAGGTCTGAGACACTCAGCCCACCGCTGTCTGTGGCGGTGAGTTTGACCTGGAAGCTCCCTTCATCCCCATCACTGGAGCTACCACTAAAAATGCCACTGGTGCTGTCAAACGTCAGCCAGCTTGGTAGGGCGTCCCCACTTTGGGTGGTGGCCGTGTAGGTTAGGGTATCGCCATCCGCGTCACTGAAGTAGTTCTGGCTAATATCCAGATAGAAGGGGTCATCCTCGGCCACGGTCTGGTTCTCAATGTCCAAAGCCAGCACAGGGGCGGTGTTGACCGCTTCCACAGTCAGGGTAAAGCTACTGTTGGCAGATGCACCGGCAGAATCCGTCGCGGTAATGGTGACCGTATAGCTACCGGCATCGCTGTTGACCGGGGCCCCAAAGAGGGTTCCGGTGTCCGCATCAAAGGTCAGCCAGCTGCTACCGCTGCTCAGGTTGGTTCCATCCGCCAAGGTTGCGCTTAAGGTCAGGGTGTCCCCAGCATCTTCATCGGAGAACAGGGCATCATCCAAATTGATAAGAAGATGTTCCCCCGAGCTGGTGGTTTGCGCATCAATGGTGCCCTGCGTGATGGGGGCATCATTGCTGTTGGCAATGTTCAACGTAAAGGTATCAACCGCTTTTTCGCCCGCCATGTCGGTGGCGATTACCTTAATGGTAATGTCCCCAACTTCATCATTGGTGGGGGTGCCGCTGAAGGTGCCGGTATCGGTATCAAAGCTCAACCAGTCAGGTAACGCGTTACCACTAAGCAAGGTGGCGCTTAAACTGAGTTCATCCCCGCCATCGCCCACATCGCTATCACTAAACGTGCCGCTGGGAATGGTGAAGGAGAAGGGGCTATCTTCCGTTGCGCTTTGATCATCCATCGCGCTGGCCAAAACCGGCGCATCATTAATATTCTCCACAGAGATGGCAAAGGTGTCACTGGCGGTGCTAAGCCCATCGCTGACGGTCACCTTAATCGAGACAGCGGTGTCTGTCTCACTCATGCTGGGGTTACCATACAGGGTGCGGGTCGAGCTGATAAAGGTGAGCCAGTCAGGAAGATCTGCACCGGAGCTCAGGGTTGCTGTATAGGTTAGCGTGTCCCCGTCCGCATCCGTAAAGGCCGTGCTATCGTAGGAGATTTCAAAGCTCTCATCGGTATAGACGGTCTGATCGGCCTTGCCGCTGATCAGCTCAGGACCATCGTTTATGTTGGCCACCTCAATGGTAAAGACATCCGCCGCGGAGAGCCCATTATCATCACTGGCTTTAACCGTTAGATAGTGGGTACCAACGGCATCATTATCCGGGGTGCCGCTAAAGGTCCGGGTTGCGGCATCAAAGCTCAGCCAGCTGGGTAGATCTGAGCCGCCCAAGCCCGTTGAACTGTAGGTGAGTGTATCGCTGGCATTGGCGTCACTAAAGGTCAGTGCAGAGATCTGGTAGCTAAAGAAGTTATCTTCAGTGGCCTCTACTTGACCAATGCGATTAATCACCTCAGGGGCCACATTGGGATCTGTCACCGTTAATACAAATTGGTCTGTGGCGGTCGCGCCTGCCAAATCAGTCGCGGTAATGACAATGTCGTAGCTGCCTGCGTTGGCACTTTCGGGGCTGCCGGTCAACAAGGCTGTGGCATCATCAAAACTTAACCATTCGGGCAGATCTGCCCCAGAGGCCAAGCTGGCGCTGTAGGTCAGGATGTCATCGGCATCTTCATCACTAAAGTAGGTGCCATCCAAATAGAGATGGATCACCTCGCCGGTTTCCAGCCCTTGGTTGGCAATGTTGGCATCCAGCGTTGGGGCGTCGTTAACGTTATTAATGGTGAGGTTAAAGGTCTCGACAGCGGTGGCACCACTGGGGTCGCTGGCGGTTACCTTGAGGAACAGGGTGCCGACATCATCATTGGTCGGGGTTCCGGTAAAGGTGTTGGAGTCACTGTCAAAGCTCAGCCAGGAGGCCCCCTGGGCCAACGCGGTGCCATCTTGCATGGTGACCGATAATGTCAGGCTGTCACCATCCACATCGCTAAAGGTATTGGTGGGAATAAGCAGCGTTAGCGCCTCATCCTCATCCGCGCTTTGGGCCCCAATTTCATTGGCCAGTATCGGGGCGCTGTTGGGGTCAATAACCTCCATCTGGAAGGTGTCGGAAACCTGTACACCTTCTTGGTCGGTGACCGTGACCTTAATGGAAAGCGTACCTTCATCACTGCTGGTGGGGTCCCCTTGGAACAGTCGGCTCTGTGCATCAAAGCTGATCCAGGTTGTGCTCAGATCGGCCCCGTTGGCCAGTGTTGCGCTGTAGGTCAGGCTATCGCCTGCATCAATGTCGTTAAACAGGTCATCGGCAAGCTGGAAGGTAAAGGCGGTGTTGATATCCGCCCGTTGATCACTAATTGCCGTCACCAGGGTAGGATCATCGTTAATGTTGCCTACATCGACCTTAAAGACATCGGAGACACTTAAGCCACTGGTATCTGTGGCGGTAACCTTAATGGTTAGGGTGCCGACATCATCATTGCTTGGTGTGCCAGAGAAGCTACGGGTGGCATCATCAAAACTCAGCCAGTCTGGCAAGGCGCTCCCATTGGTTTGGGTGGCGCTATAGGTCAGGCTGTCTCCACTGTCACTGTCGGTAAAGGCTGTGCTCTCAAACTGGTAGTCCAGCGCGGTATCTTCATCAATCGTCTGATCATCCAGATTAATGCTGACAACCGGTGCATTGTTCACCACGGTGACATCCAGCGAGAAGCTGGTCGAGATGGTGGCGCCTGCTATATCGCTCGCGGTTACTTTAAGAACCAGGTTGGCAACATCCCCACTATCTGGAGTGCCAGAGAAGGTGCGGGCATCGCTGTCAAAGGTTAGCCAATCGGGTAAGGCTGAACCATCCGCTTGGGTGGCGGTGTAGCTGAGGGTATCCCCAACATCCAAATCCCCAAACAATCCGCTGTCAAACTGAAAGAGGAAACTCTCATCACTGATGGCGGCTTGATCACTCACCTCACCGGCGACATAAGGGGTGTCGTTGCTGTTGGCCACGGTAAGAGAGAAATAATCACTGACCGCTTCACCACTGGGGTCTGTGGCGGTAACTTTAATGGTCAGGTCACCTACATCGGCATTGACTGGGGTACCTGAGAAGATCTGAGCGTCGGTATCAAAGCTCAACCAATCCGGCAGTGCGGAGCCATCAACCTGCGTGGCGGTGTAGATCAGGCTGTCACTGTTGCCATCACTAAAGGTCCCGGCAGGAATCGCAAACTCAAAGTTGCTATCTTCCGTTGCGGTCCTCTCGGCATCGGTGGCGGCGCTTTCAATGGCGGTGGCAACCTCTGGGGCAACATTTGGGTCGATGACCGAAATGGTGAAGAGGTCAGATGTGGTGGTGGTACCATCACTGGCCGTAACCCGTAGTGTATAACTGGCCTCGCTATCTGGTGTACCACTGAAGGTTCGGGTGTCCGCATCAAAAACCAGCCAACTGGGTAGGCTACTGATCCCGGTGGTGGTTACCTGTTCAACGCTGTAGGTGAGGGTATCCCCATCCGCATCGCTAAAGCTGTCACTGTCAAAGCGGTAGGAGAAGCGCGTGTTGATGTCTGTGGTTTGGTTGTCCAGATCACGGTTAACCACAGGGGCATCGTTCACTTCAGTGACGGTCAGCTGGTAGGTGACCGAGGCGCTGTCCCCCGTCGGGTCGGTGGCAGTGAGCTTAATACCTGTGGTGCCGGCATCGCCATCCCCTGGGGTGCCGCTAAGTAGGCCGGTGCTGCTATCAAAAACCAACCAGTCAGGCAGTGCGGCATCACTGGTTACCGCACTGGCGCTGTAGGTCAATGTATCGCCATCGGCATCGGTAAAGATCCCGGCTGATCCTATCAACAGGGCATAGCTTTCATCTTCCAATATGGTTAAATCAGTGACAGCGCTCTCATCAGCAACAGGTCCCTCGTTCACCGCTGTGACGGATAGGGCAAAACTACTGCTGGTGGTTGCACCTTGGCTGTCTGTGGCGGTCACCTGAACAATGAGTTGGTCGGCATCGCTATCGGCGGGGGTGCCGCTAAAGGTGGCGGTTTCCGCATCAAAGGTTAGCCAGCTGGGGAGCGCCGTTCCATCTGATTGGGCGGCGCTTAGGGTTAAGGTGTCACCGCTGTCTACATCGGTAAATTGATCGCTGGGTACCGCATATAAGAATGGGGTATCTTCCGTGGCGCTCTGAGCGGTGAACAGGCTGGCGGCAACAGGCGTATCATTGATATCCGCCACATCAAAGCTAAAGGCAATAGAGCCCGTTAAACCACTGGGATCTGTCGCTGTGACCTTAAGATTGACCGTATCAATATCACCACTTCCAGGGGTGCCGCTAAAGGTGCGGGTATCGGCATCAAAGGTCAGCCAACTGGGGAGGTCACCCCCCTCAAGGGTGTTGGCGCTATAGGTGAGGGTATCCCCTTCATCATCGGTGAAGGTGTCGGCATCAAAACGGAAACTAAAGCGACTATCCTGGGTGGCCGAGAGGTTGGTAAAGGTACTCTCATCGGCAATATAAGGGGCGCTGTTGGGGGTTGTTACCGTAATGGTAAACAGCTCAGAGACGGTATCTCCAGCTCGATCCGTTGCGGTTAAGACAACACTGGTGACCCCAGCGTCCGCCACCACGGGGTTACCGCTAAACAGGCCGGTATCTTGATCAAAAGAGAGCCAGCTGCTGGATAGGGCAGAGCCATCTGCAAGTTGTGCGGTTAGGGTAACGACATCGCCCTCATCCACATCGGTAAAGGTGTCGCTGGCCAGTTCAAAGGTAAAGCTCTCGCCACTCGCTGTGGTGTGATCAGCCAGTTCGGTGGTTAGCTCAGGGGCATCGTTGCGGTTGACCACTTCCAGGGTCGCAATTGTGCTGCCCACACTACTGCCTGTACTGTCACTGGCCACAAACTTGAGTGCAATGCTGCCAATATCATCATTGGTTGGGGTGCCGGTAAAGGTCAATGTGTCGGCATCAAAGCTCATCCAGCTGGGCAGTGCGCTGCCATCAATCTGGGTAACGCTCAAGGTGGTTGCGCTGGTGTCACTGGTGATATCGCTCAGCGATACGCTGTAGGAGAAGCTGAGATCCTCTACCGCCACAGGGTTGCCGTCTGTGGTGGTAAAAATACCATAATCGGTGCTGGTTTCCAGCCCGTCCAAAGTACCGGAAAAATGCTCCCAAGCGGCTTCACTACTAATGGTTAACGCGCTGGTTTCATTGCTTGTCGTTTTGCCGGAGCTATCTGTGGTGGTGTTGCCCACGGTGGCAACTTCCAAATAGCTGGAGAGGTTTTCGTCGCTGGCAAAGGCGGTGACCGTTTGCTCAAAATCGATGGTGATTGGGGTGCCTGTGTCGGATGTTGCAGCGTCAATGGCGGTCTGGGTGATGGTAATGCCATTTTCAGCGTTGCCATCCTCATCCAGGGTTTGCAGAAAACGCAGCATGTTGGTGACCGTATCCAGGTCACCATCACTCACAAAATCCAAAGGGGTAATGATGGAACTGGCGGTGACCGATCCGAGAACAATGTCGCCAATGGAGAAGGTGACGGTATCCCCTTCATTATAGTTAAAGTCACCACTGCTACCTGTGGTGTAAAGGGTTTGATCTTCCCCAACCTGATAGCTGATGCCAATGACTTCACTATCCACAAAGGCACCGGTGTAGGTCTCTGAGACCAGGATTTTAAAGGTATCAGAAACAGCGGCGCCAGCCAGATCGGTGGCGGTTAATTTAACGAACACGGTGCCCAGGTCATCACTGGTCGGGGTGCCGTCAAAGGTGCCGGTATCCTGATCAAAGGTGAGCCAGTCAGGCAGTGCCCCCCCTGTGATCATGTTGATAGCGGTAATGCTTAAGCTATCCCCAATATCTTCATCGGCAAACACATTGTCCGCCAACTGATAGCTGAACGTTGAACCTTGAACCGCCTCTTGGTTGGTGGTCCCTTGATCAACCGTAGGGTCATCGTTGGTCTGATCAACCGTAATGGAGAGCTGTTGTGAGGCGCTCTCTCCTGAGGGGTCCGTCGCGGTAATAACCACACTAACCGCACCAACATCCGCATTGGCAGGGGTACCGGAGAGCAGGCCGGTATCGGCATCAAAACTAAGCCAGGTTGGGAGGTTGCTGGCAGAGAGGGTTAAGCTATCACCATCGGCATCCGAAAAGGCGTCGCTGTTGATCTGGGTAAAGAACAGGCTATCTTCCGTGGCCGTTTGATCCGTGAGTGCTGTGGCAACCACCGGTGCTGTGTTGGGGGTTTGTACCGTTAAGGTAAAGCTGTCGGATGCCGTGGCACCGCTGCTATCCGTGACGGTTACTTTAATGCCACTACTGCCAATATCACTGCTGCTGGCTGTACCACTAAAGGTGATGCTGGCGGCATCAAAACTAAGCCAAGTGGGAATATCCCCCCCGGTGGCCAGGTCTGTGACGCTATAGGTTAAGCTGTCGCCACTATCCAGATCACTAAACAGAGCGCTATCCAGTGTCAGGTGGTAGGCGCTGTCATAGCTGACTAACTGGTCCGCAATGTTGCCGTCCAAGGTTGGGGCGTCATTTACATTATTGACGGTGACGGCAAACGAGGATGCGGCGGAAGCACCATCGCCATCACTGGCGCTGACTTTGACCTGATAGGTGCCAACATCGGCATTGTCAGGGGTGCCGTAGAAGGTGCGGGTGGCGCTATCAAAGCTCAGCCAAGTGGGTAGATCTGAGCCATCAATTTGGTTGGCACTGTAGGTTAACGTGTCCCCATCACTATCTGTAAATGTTGTACTGGGAACCTGGTAGACAAAGGCATTATCTTCATTCAGATCTTGGTCTGTCAGTGCCGTGGCCAGTACCGGTGCGTTGTTGGGGGCCTCCACCGTTAAGGTGAAGTTGTCTGATACTGAGCTGCCGCTGGTATCGGTTGCGGTTACCCGTACAGTTAAGGTGCCACTATCACTGCTGCTGGCGGTGCCGGTAAAGGTTTGGCTAACCGCATCAAAGGTGAGCCAAGTGGGGAGATCGGTGCCACCGGCCAGAGAGGCGCTGTAGGTTAAGCTGTCACTAACGTCACTGTCACTTAAAGAGCCAGCAGCAATACCGTATTGAAAAGGGGTGTTGTAGTCGGTGTTTTGATCTTCCAGCGCAACACTGACCACAGGGGCGTCATTGACGTTATCAATGCTGATCTCAAAGGCATCAGCCGTGCTGTTACCCCGAGGGTCGGTCACGGTGATCTTAACGGTTAAGGTGCCGACATCCTCATTGGTGGGGGTGCCGCTGAATGTACGGGTATCACTGTCAAAGGTTAACCAATCTGGCAAGCTGGCCCCGCCTTCCAGGGTGGCGCTGTAGGTTAGTGTGTCTCCGTCAATATCGTTAAAGCTGTTGGCGGCCACGGTATAGCTAAAATTACTATCTTCCGTGGCATCTTGATTTGCCAGTTCGTTGGCTACCGTCGGGGCGTCGTTGGCATCAAGAATAACAATATTAAAGCTGTCTGAGACGCTGGCGCTGGAGGTATCTGTCGCGGTTAATTTTAGGGCCAGGGTTCCTACATCACCACTACCTGGGGTGCCACTGAGGGTTAAACCCTCTGGATCAAAATTCAGCCAGCTGGGCAGATCAGAATCATCCGCCTGCTGGAGGGTGTAACTCAGGGTATCTCCACTATCCTGATCACTAAAGCTGGTACTGCTTAGCTTCAAGAAGAAGGTATCATCTTGCTCCGCATTGGCATCGGCCAGGGCGTTGTCCAGGGTGGGGGCGTCATTACTGTCGGCAATGGCCAAGGTCACGGTGTCGCTGGCTGTGGCCCCTTTGGTATCCGTAGCGGTAATGAGTATTTGCAGGCTGCCAACATCGGCATTGGCTGGTGTGCCAAAGAAGGTGCGGGTATCCCCGTCAAAGGTTAACCAACTGGGAAGTGTCGAACCATCAAGGAGTGTGGCGGTATAGGTTAAGCTGTCGCCGCTGTCACTATCATCAAAGGTTGTGCTGGAGAATGTGAAGAGATAAACACTCTCCTCCGTTGCTGTTTGATCAGCAATGGCATTTTCCAGTGTTGGTGTGGTATTGGGGGGCTCAACCGTCAGGTTAAAGATGTCTGAAACCGCACTGTTCGAACCATCTGTTGCGGTTACTTTAATGGAATAATCGGTTGAACTGCCGGTTGTGGAGACAGGAGGATCGCCCAAAAAGGTGCGGGTGTCGCTATCAAAGCTCAACCAGCTGGGTAGAGAACTACCATCCGCCAGGGTTGCGGTGTAGGTGAGGGTATCCCCATCTTCATCGCCAAAGGCATCGGTCGCCAGTTGGTAGCTGAAATAGCTCTCTTCTGTGGCCGTTTGATCGGCAATGGCGTTGTCTAGCGTTGGGGCGTCGTTGGTGTTGTCTACCTGTATGGTGAAGTTGTTACTTGAGCTTTCACCATCGGGGTCGGTGGCCGTTACCTTAACAATAATGGACCCAACATTATCATTGGTTGGGGTGCCACTGAAGGTGCGTGTTGAGCCATCAAAACTGAGCCAGGAGGGTAAGCTGCTGCCATCAAACAGGGTGGCACTATAGGTTAGCGTATCCCCATCGGCGTCATTAAAGCTGGCTTCGTCAAACTGATAGCTTAGGAAACTGTCTTCATCCAACGTTTGTTTGGTCAGTGCTGTTTGCAACGTTGGGGCGTTGTTCTGCGGGGCGATCTCTAAAAAGAAAACATCGCTGACAGATTCATTATCGCCATCTGTGGCAATAACACGAACGGGAAGGGAGCCTTCATCACTGGTGGAGGCTGTGCCGCTAAAGGTTTGGCTTTCGGCATCAAAGCTCAACCAGCTGGGTAGGGACGAGCCATCGAGCAGTTCGGCCTGATAGCTTAAGGTATCCCCACTATCGACATCACCAAAGCTACCGGTGGGGATGCTATAGGTGAAGTAGTTCAGGCTAAAGGCGGTTTGATCCTCAATGCCAACATCAACCGTGGGGGCATCGTTGGTATTACTGACCACCAAGCTGAAGAAGTCATCAATGCTCTCGCCATAGAAATCACTGGCTGTCACTTTAATGTTGATACTACTGCTGACATCGTCATTGGTTGGTTTGCCCGCAAACGTACGGGTGCCTGGATCAAAAAACAGCCAACTTGGTAGGGCAGAGTCATCAGCTAAGGTTGCGCTGTAGGTTAGGTTATCCCAGCTTTCATCCGCATCGCTAAAGGTGTTTGACGGTATTTGGAAGATATAGAGTTCATCTTCAATGGCCGTGAGCGTAGCGCTATCAACAGAGGTAGAGATAGCGTTGGCAACCTCCGGCAGCGCGTTGGGGGGGTAGATGATGAAGTAAAAATAGTCACTGGTGACCACGCCAGAGGTATCTTCAGCACTGACCTTAATACCCAGCAGGGTGTTTTCATAATCCGAGGTGGGGATGCCGCTAAAGCTGACCGTCTTAGAATCAAACACCAGCCAGTCGGGTAGGGCTGCATCATTGACCAGTGCCGCGCTGTAACTCAGGGTGTCGCCGTCAGGATCGCTAAAAGTCGCAGCGGCATCAATGGTGACATTGCTGCCGGAATAGGCGATCTGATCCTTAATGCCACTGATGATTTCCGGGGCATCATTGGTGTTGTTGACGGTAAGGATATAGGTGCCTGAGTCGTGGTCTCCCCGATCATCAGTTGCGGTCACCTTCACCGTGAAGGTGCCGACATTCTCATCCGCAGGTGTGCCGCTGAAGGTGCGGGTGTCGGCATCAAACGTCAGCCAGTCGGGTAGGGTGCTGCCATCCAGTTGGGTGGCGGTATAGCTTAGGGTGTCGTTGGTGTCATCATCAATAAAGGCGCCACTGTCAAAGGTGTAGGAGAACGCACCGTCTTCCTGAACATCGGTTTGATCTAGCAGGGTGTCCGCCACATAAGTGGGGGCATTGTTGGGTTGATCGACGATGATCTGGAAGGTGTCTGTTGCCGTTGCGCCTTCATCATCTGTTGCGGTTACCTTGATGGTCAAGGTGTCGATATCTGCCAGCTCTGGGGTACCGGTAAAGGTCTGTGTTTCACCGGTAAAGGTTAACCAGCCAGGCCAAGCCGCACCTGAAGCCAAAGCGGCGCTATAGGTTAAGTTATCCCCAAGGTCAACATCTTCAAAGCTGCCCTCTGGGATGACATATTGAAAGAGCGTGCTACCATCAGCATCGGCACTTTGATCTTCCAAATCGGTGATCAATACCGGAGCGTCGTTGACATTTTGAATGGTCAGGGAGAGGCTTTCACTGACCGATTCTTGGGCGTCGCTGGCTGTGACGGTAATGGCAAGAGTGGTGACATCATCATTGCTCGGGGTGCCACTAAAGGTGCGTGTTGCGGCATCAAAACTGAGCCAGTCAGGAAGGGTGGACCCCCCTGTAAGGGTGGCGCTATAGGTTAGGGTGTCTCCATCAGGATCGCTAAAAGTATTGGATGGGATCTGGTAAACAAAGCTGCTCTCTTCAGTGGCGGTTTGTGTGCTCAGGCCGGTACTGGTCGGAGCACTGTTCAGTGCCTCTACTGAGAGATCAAACGATGCGGTTGTCTGTTCAACCAAGCTGCTATCGGTTGCGGTAATCTTAACAGCAAAGGTGGTCTCATCCCCTGTGGGGGTACCGGTAAAGGTGCCGGTGCTGTCATCAAAGCTCAGCCAGTCGGGCAGGGGCGAACCATCACTGCGGGTAACGGTAAGGGTTAAGGTATCTCCAGCGTCGACGTCGGTAAAAAGGTCACTACCTAATGTAAAATCAAACCCCTGGTCCAGATAGGCGGTCTGGTTCTCAATGCTACCTGTGGTGGTGGGGGCGTCGTTAACATTGGTGATGGTCAACGAGAGGTTGGTAGAGGCCGACGCACCAGCATAATCGGTTGCGGTGACGGTGACGTTAAGGGTGCCAACCTCACTGTTGCTTGGTTTGCCGGAAATACTGGAAAACGTACCGGTGCTGCCATCAAAGGTGAGCCAATCGGGTAGATCATCCCCTCCACTCAGAGTTGCGGTGTAGGTTAGATCATCTTGGTCCGGGTCGCTAAAGGTGCCGTCGGGGATGGTATAGCTAAAGCTGCTATCTTCCGCGCTGCTGTATGCATCCGGCGCTAACTCAAGAATAGGGGTGCTGTTGGGGTCGTTGACATTAATGGTCAGCGTCAGGTAAGCATCGCCACCACTGGTGTTAATCGCCAGTTCACCATCGGCATCTCTGGCCGTTAGATGAATGGTATAGTCATCGGTGGTGCTGGCGCTGCCGCGTACAGGTTTGCCCAGCAGGGTTGGCTGCCCCGCCACCATGCCAAGATAAACCCAGTTGGGCAGGTCAGAGCCGTCGGCTAAGGTTGCCTCCCAGGTTAAAGTGTCGTTGGGGTCGACATCTGAAATAGCATCACTGTTGAGGCCAAGTTCAAAACTGGTCCCTAGGAAGATGGTTAACGTCTCATCCTCGGTGAGTTCATCGATGGAGGTGACGTAACTGGAATCCTCGGCACTGTCATGAACCAAAAAGAGCGACTCTTCGGTCTCAAGCTCCGGCATATCATTGGTGTTAATAATGGACATGGCAAAACGGTAACTGCCATCACTGCCAGCATTTCCCCCCGCACTGACGGTCAAGACCATGTCAATGCCGCCGCGCAACACATCATCGTTGTTGGGCATGCCGCTGAGTGTCCACTGCCCTGGCTCTTCAAGGACGACCGTAAAGCGGTCTGCCGCATCGGTCTCAATGACCAGCGCCATCTCCACATTGGCCAGCGAGTTGCCTTTTAGGTCAATGTGGTCTTCCGCCATAATGGTCTGGGTAAAGATCGCATCTTCTGTGGCTTCCAGTTCTGGCAGGTCAGCTTTCCAGGCGGGCGGTGGAATATCCGGTGTATTGGGGCGCAGCCGTGGCCCTTCATCCTCTTCATCACCAAAATCAAATAGGAAATTTAAATGGGGGATATTAAGATCCCCCAAGTGGATCATGCCCATATCATCCATGGCAATGGCGAGGCGAGCCATGTCCAGTAGGATGTTGGCGGGAATACCCTGGTTGCCTTCTTGCTCGCCCTGCTGCTGGGCATCATCTTGGTTGTCTCGGTTTTCAATACGGGTCGGCAGTTGTTGGTTGAAGCGTTGAATTAACTGCTGACTGGCCCGGAAGACGGGCTCAGGGCGTTCACCAAAGGTAACCGCAGTGGCCTGTCCGGGTTCGGTTAGAGAAACCACGCCATTACCGAAGGGATCTGCGATCTCCAAAATACCAGCTAAGTGTACAACCGTGGTTTGACCGGTTTCCGTTACCTCACCCTGTAGTTCAGAACCCCGAACAGCAATCATGGCGGCTGGGGTGCGGATGGTGGTATGGGCTTGGGCGTGTAGTTTGCCAACGCCACCCGACTGGTAGCTGAAAAAGCCCCCTAAGACGGTGGCTTTAAATTGACCTTCCCCTTGTTCAGGGTTGTAGAGCAGGCTCTCTAAGGCTGCTTGACCATGTTCACCAATTTGGAACTTACCGCCATCAATCAAGTTTAATTGAACTTGACCAGTGGTGGTGCGGATGACATCCCCAGCAAAGACAGGGTCGCCCTCTTCCACAATGCGTAATGAACCGTCAATCCCCTTAACCACCACTTTGCCGGCCAGTTGTGCAACATGGGCCACAAGCTCCAGATCTTCTTCGGCCACAAAATTGCCGCTGTCAAACATGGAGGGGCCGGCTACCAGTGAGGTGGCATGCACAGGGGGTGGCAACAACATCTGCACCATGTCGGGTAACAACGTGGTGTGCCCAGCTGCGGTTGTCAGTGTCGGGGGGGTGGTTGCAGAAAAATAACCTGTAACCGTCAGTTGAGTGCCATCAGGATGGGTGATGATCAGATCATCACCAGCCTTTTGGAAATCCCCTGCGGTCAGGTATTGGATGTTCGGTACCTGAACCGTATCCGTATCAACAAACAGGCTTATAAACTCAGCCGATTTGTTGTCTGAATGCTTAAACCAATCATTGGATGATGCGTGCTTAGCCACGTGTCAATCCCTAGCCTGAGAAATATAACATTATTGAATTTCAACTTCACACTCCATATTAGTCGAAAAGTAACCGTTCATGTAACGGTTCATGTGATGGAAAGTGAGAAAAAAAACGATGCTTTTGAGAGAAAGTGAGATAAATGCCAGGGCTGGTCATTATAAGTACTAGCATGTTCGTTTATGGTATTAGGTGTATATACTTATAGTAAGACTTGTTGAGGCTACAAAAACGGATATCTGGTGGTGTTAGGGAAATAAAGGGGGCCCAACATATGTGTAATAATGGGGTGGTTTTTAGCGTGCCATTAACATTGATCACGAATATGGGGGAAAAGATGCGTTGTGATGGTGGGAAAAAACAGCCCACCATACCGGTCAGATAGGGACCAAATGTAAAAGTGTTATGCCCTGCCTAGGAAAGGGCTTTCGATAGGTTGAGCGTCTATTTATTGAGAAGAAACGTTAAAAAAGTTACAGTTTTGCGACAAATCTACACTAGCAAATATAAATTTTGAGGCGTATGGTTTAAAACAGCACCAAAACGGTGCGTTTGAGTGGAGCATGGAAGCTGCAAAGTGGACCTGACAACCGATAAAAAATCGGACTTCTTTAGGTAGAAGAAAACCATAAATGGCCATGTATGCAGCAACAACGCGTGGAGTAGAAAAGATGGATTTTACCATACGAGAAATCATAGGACGTTTGTTGGTGTTACTAGCGCTCGTCCCAGTGTCCGTTAGTCTGTTTATGTTGAGTGCCTGGTTGCGAGATATGTGGACTAAAAAGGGGTTGCCCTTAGGGGTTTAATACCACGGACGTTAGAGGGTGGATATCAATCCGCCTATAGAAAAAAGATGTTGTGTAACAAAGCCCATGTATGCGCTCTCGTATACGTGGGCTTTGTTTTTGATTCGTTTGTAACCCTAAAGAGATAGGGTGGTCTTTGTTTTTTGTAACGCGTAGGTTGGTTATGGAATAAAGGGCTGGCATTGTGGTGATGACTTGTGTGTTTATGGGGCATCACCTGAGCCTGGATAACCAGAACGTTGCGTAGAGAGTGGATACCCATGTCACAGATCACACTGCATCCAACTTTAAGTAAAGATTGTCAAGTCGTTACAGAGTTGTCAGCAAGTACTGTTCTGTTAATGAACGATGCCCAGTACCCCTGGTTAATCTTAGTCCCGAACCGTCCTGATCTTACCGATCTTGATCAGCTTTCCACGGCTGACATGGTGCTGGTTCAGTATGATATCCGTCGTGCTTGTAAGGTTTTGCGTCAGCTGTTCTCACCAACCAAGCTTAATGTGGCGTCATTAGGGAATATGGTGCCGCAACTGCATATTCATGTGATTGCACGTTTTGATTCAGATCCCGCATGGCCCAAACCTGTGTGGGGGGTGTTACCGGCCAAACCCTATACGCAAGAGGCTCTGCAGCAGTCTGTTCAACAGTTAAAGCAGGCTTTTGATGAGGTTGTAGACTAATGAAACCGCAGGTCGCTTAATGGGTTTTGGGAATATTCTGAGCTGGGTGATGAACCATAAAAACCGGTTTGTCAGAAGAAATGAGACCTCTCTTCGGGGATTGGTGACGGTGAAAAATGGGCGATTTCCTTAAATGGAAGTGGCCTTTTTTTATAGCCTTGTTGGAAAGGGTGTGTGTTGGTTTTTACCATGTACCCATTGGAGTTGCGGGGTCACAACAGAAAGAACGATCACCACAAGCTGTTGCTGGCCTAATTGATGATTCCATTTTAGTTTTCAGGTGTTTTTTAATGGAAATTAGAGGGGGGGGAAGAGACTTAAGGCCTGTGTGGCAGGGGGGGGCGCATAGGGCAAAAATCAAGGTTTCACATCGCTATCCTTATGTCTCATCAAGCTCTATTTCGGGCTGCTGTGGTGGTTAACAAAGCCGTTTTTGAAGGGCCATATCTCCTGCTTTATCCTTGTATGTCGTTAAAAAGTTGAAGTTATCTAGATCTTAGTAGTCTCTACCAGAGGGTTCTTTCAGGATGAAAACTCGGTCGGTGTTTTTGTCGGCTGGCTCATGATCCTAAAGCCGCGTGAAAGAGGGGTGGGATGATTAATCGCAGTGTTCTGTGGTGTAAACCCGCTATGCTCGATCCTCAGTTTGTTCTCTGTTTGGTTAAGCTGCCGTCATGTTCTTCTGGTTTCATATCTACCGGTTATACTATCGTTCGTTTCGTGTCGGGTTGCATGGTGCTTTCAATCAAAGGGGGCGTGGAAACACGCGGGTTGTTAGGCGGGATTTTATGCCTGTGATAACGGCGTGTGTGAAGAAAAAAAGATCAATAAGAAGGTTTATAAAGATATGAAAAGGTGATGTTTATTGCTCTGTGTTGGGCTGTGTTAAACCGTTTCAATACCTGTTATCAGTACACACCATAACACCCAGAAAAAAAATGGGCTGAGCTGGGTGGGGGGGTGGTGTAGCGGTCTGAGGCATGGGGTGTTTGGGGTAAAAACAGATAGGGCAGGTTTTCTTGCCGAGCGCTTATGGTCCGTGGGTCTGGGTGAGGGTGTTCAGCGTGTTGTGACCGGTTAAAAACGTTTGCATAGGGCCAGCTCCGAGCGTTCGGGTGCCGATGATCTTCCGCCATGGTTTAACGGGGCGGTTCCGGATGACTGCGTGCTAAACCATGGTGTTGAGTTATGCTTATGAGGGGCTGTGTTGAATCGTTAACTGAACCTCATTACCACAGCCAAAATATTGAACCCGATGTTGTGAAGATGCCATGATAATACCCCGGCCATTGGGCAAAAAAGCATGTTTAGGGTTGAAGGTGAAAAAGGGTTCCCAATCAAAACCATCCCCTTGATCTTTAATGCGCATGTTTATGTGTGTGGGTGTCCGTTCAAGGGTGGCGTCTACATATCTTTGAGCAAGGGAGGAGTCTGCTTGTCGGCGGGTGATCTCTTGATCATATCGGTTGTCGCTTAAGAGCTGGCTTTTTTCTGTAAAGGTAATGCCTAAGTTGCCATGTTCAACGGCATTGATTAGCAGCTCCAAAATCGGCACGGTATCATCTGTGGGGTTGGGGCAGGCTTGGGAAAACAGTAGAGCCACATGTTCCGCTTCTGCCAAGGTTCTAAAACGTACCTGCCACTGCTGAGTTAACTGGATACCCGCAATAAATTTTTCCAGCTTACGATGGATGGTTCGGTGATGATAACGGGCCTTTACAGCCGCATTTACCATGGTCGCTACAACCTTTTCATGGGGAAAAGGTTTGGTTAAATAGTAGAGTGCGCCAGCAGAGATACCTTCTTGAATTTCATCAGGTTCAGACATTGAGGTTTGAAAGATGACGGGAATATCTTTCAAACTTGGTTGGGCCTTAATCCACTTTAAAAGGGTCATGCCATCCATATTTGGCATCATACGATCCAATAAAATGGTGGCAAACCGGCTGCTGTTACTCTGTTGAAGTAAGGCTTGTGCAGCAGCGCCATCGGGTGCTTCTGTTATGCGGTAGCCGCGTGCGGTTAAAATCTCAGACAGAAGCAATCGATTGATTGCCTCATCCTCCACCAAAAGAATCTCTTGACCGGTTTGATCCATGGAGGGCTCCCGCTTCATTCATGGGATTGGCAGGACATGTGTAAGCATTGCGTCCTGGTGTGATAGCTAATCATAAGGCAAATAACCGAAAAAGCGCACTTATTTAGTTTTCAATAATAATCTGTTTTGGTGGCAGTATAAACAAACTAAATTCTAATGGACCTTCTTTGGCCTAGCTTTGGTCATAGCTATGTGACAGAGATTTTGGCACTATTGCAGTGGGGTTGTAGGGTGATGGGGGGTAAGGGGGATGTTTTGAATCGCTATAGAGAGGGGATGATCCTGCTCTTCGCACTTCTGTTTATGGGGTGGGGTGGGCAAGGGCAAGCAGCACCCAAAAAAAGGCTGGTTCTTATTCAATCCATGCCTGTTGTCAGTGTTTTGAGTCATAGCCAGCACTTTATTATTCATCTTAAAAAACAGGGTTGGATTCCAGGAAAAAACCTAGATCTCATCATCTTGCGTCCTCTTGGTGATGCTCAAACGACTTTGACACAGTTGAAAGAAATTCTGAACAGTCGTTCTGTCGATCTGGTTGCGACCAGTGGAAGTATGGCGTCTGTCGTCGCCTTTAAGGTGCTGGAAGAATATGATGTGCCACAGCTTTTTTTCACCGTTTCTGACCCCGTTGGTGCCGGACTCATCCAACATGCCGGGCAGCCTTCTGGGAGTTATATTTCAGGGGTTATCAACTCTCTTTCCCGTTCTTTAAAGTTATCAACAGCGATACGCCTCTTACAGTGGCCTGCTAAAAAACCGTTGCGTCTGGGCTATATCTATACCGATTATCCCTCCTCGTTGGGGGATCTGCGTGCCTTGCAAAAAGCAGCGCAGTCGTATCCTGGCGTAAAGCTGGTACCTAAAAAAATAGACTACCGCCCCATACCAGCTCAGTTGTCACGCTTGATGGAAGATGCCAAAACAGCGGTTAAACAGTTAGAAGCACAAGTGGACTTTTGGTGGCAGCCCTTGGGCCCCCTTGGACAACTGCAGGATTTTACCCAGCTGCTACAGACCCGCTCTATTCGGCCGATCCTCTATGGCACAACCATGGAGGCTGTCAAAAGAGGTGCCCTGTTTCAGATTAACCCCAACAGTCAGGCAACGGGCATGGATGCCGCGGTCAAAGCGGATGCTATTTTAAGAGGGCAACCGGCTGGTACGTTGCCTGTGGTTGCCGCCAGTCGTTTTGATCTGGGTGTTAACATCACCACCACTTTACAGATGAAAACAACCATTCCTGCCGAGTTATTGGATCTGGCTGGAGAGCATGTTTACAGGACGCTCAAGCCATGACCCTGGGTAGCAAGCTCAACCTAATCATTCTTCCTCTTCTTATTCTATTTCTTGTTGTGCTGGGTAGTTGGAGTTATCTAACCACCAAACAGAGTATTCACCAAACAGCTGAACTCTATTTAAAAGCCAATTTAGATGCTTATTTAGAGAGTGAGGTGAAGCATCGACAAGATCTGTTAATCCGGCATGAGCTGGTTAACCAACCTTCTTTTGTAGAGCGCTATCAAGAGGATGCCCTAAAAGAGGCAAAAGCTAAAAATCGCTATCTTGAAGGGGGGCTGTTTGTGCTGGGCAGTCAGGGGCGGGTGATTTTATTAGATCCCTTGGCCGAAGCGGTTTTAACCCCAAAGGTACGACAAACCTTGGTGGTGCAAGCCATATCAGGCCAGGGGATGGATCGTGTTCATCACTTCTCTGCGGTAAAGGGAGAGGTCGGCTTGTTGGTGGTGGTCAAACCCTACCAAATTTGGGGGTGGACGGTTGGGCTCTATATGCCAGATCGAGCCATGGAACAGGGTTTGACACAGCTGCGTGAAGTTACCTTAGCCATGACCATCGGTTGTGCGCTGATCACCTTTTTTGCCATCTATCTGTTCTCGCGTCACTTTATTTTACGTCCCATTAATTTATTACAAGCTGCAGCCAGACGCATTTCCAGTCGGCATGAACCACAGGCCATTCCTTTAAAGCGTGATGATGAGCTGGGGCAGTTGGCCTATAGCTTGGAGGTTATGGCGGCTGATCTTCAGACTTTTCACCATAAACAAGCCCAGTGGGCAGGGCACCTAGAGCATCAGGTTGAAATTCGCACCCATGAGTTAGCCCAGGCTAATGAGCAGTTGCGTATGAACGAGACCAAATATCGGACTTTGGTCGAGTTTACCAATACCATTCCCTGGCGTATGGATCTGGCCTCTGGTCAATTTACCTATATGGGCGCTCAGGTTGAAGTTGTCTTGGGCTACCCTGCAGAGAGCTGGGTTGATATGGAGAGTTGGAAATCCCGTATTCATCCAGAAGATCAAGAGCAGGCCGCACAGTTTTGTCTCTGCGAAACAGAAAAAGGGTTGGATCACGCTTTTGAGTACCGTGCGGTGGCGATGGATGGTGCTGTGATCTGGATTCGAGATGTGGTGAGTGTGCTTAAAGAGGATGGGCAGCCTGTTGCTTTGGTTGGTTTTATGTTTGATATCACCCAAGCAAAATCGGTGGAGAGTGAGCTGCGGGTGGCCAAAGATCAAGCCGAGCAGGCCAGCCGCGCCAAAGATGAGTTTTTGGCCACCATGAGTCATGAAATCCGCACCCCCATGAATGCTATTTTGGGGATGACTGAACTGCTCAGTGAGACGGAGCTTAACCAGACCCAACGTAATTATATTGGGATCTGTCGGACCTCTGGGCAAAATCTTTTACAATTGATTAATGATATTCTGGATATCTCCAAGGTAGAAGCGGGGCAGATGGAGGTACAGCACACCCCCTTTAACTTGTTGAAACTGATTAATGATGCCAATAAGGTCGTCTTGTTCAGGGTTCAGGAAAAAGGGTTGATCCAACTCACTTGGATTGATGATTTGGTTCCTAAGTGGTTCTTAGGGGACCAAGCGCGCATTCGTCAGGTATTGATCAACTTCTTGGGCAATGCGGTCAAATTTACCCAGAGCGGTACCGTGGCAACCATTGTCGGTTGTGATGCAGGAGCCGATGGCCTGTTTGAGGTGCATATTCGGGTTGTGGATAGTGGTATAGGTATTCCCAAACAAGAGCATGAGCGTATTTTTAGTGCATTTCAGCAGGTTGACTCCTCCAACCAACGTCAACATGGGGGAACGGGGCTGGGGCTTGCCATTTGTCAAAAGCTGGTAGCTTTAATGGGGGGGCGTATTAGTTTGACCAGTGCGCCAGGGCAGGGCAGTACCTTTACCATGCATCTACCTTTGCAACAGGTCGATCCGCCCCAACAAGATCAGGTGCAGGCAGGCCGGTCGTTGGATGGCATAACGGTGCTTGTCTGGCATACCCATGCCATTCGAAGTCTCTATGTGGAAGAGACATTAATTGAGTATGGGGCCAATGTTCATAGCTGCCACGAAGATCTCACGGTTGTGCAGTGTCTGGAGCGTATTGGCCAGCAAACCGTACCAGATATTTTAATTATTCATCATCATGATGAAGATCAGGGGAACCTTGTCGCGTTGGTTGAAAAAATCAGGGCACCGATGGCGATGACGCATATACCCGTTATGATTTATGGGCATTGTGAAGATTCCCTTTTACGTCATGCGCTTGAGCAGAAAAAGGCGCATTTTTTGCCTGAGACCTTCTATCTGGATGCCCTGCCCGATGAAATACACCGCCTGATCCGTTTGCATGAGGGCAGTAAACACAATGAGGAACCCATGGCACTCCGTCTGCTGGTCGTGGACGATAGTCCTGATAACCGTCTTCTTATTAAAGCCTTTTTGAAAAAGACCCCCCATTTGATCACAACTGCGAACAATGGTCAGGAAGCGGTCGATCTGTTTGTACAAGCAAGCATTGCGTTTGATGTCATTCTTATGGATATCCAAATGCCGATTTTGGATGGCTATGCCGCCACCCAAACCATTCGACAGCTTGAGCAGCAGGAAAACCGCCACCCAACCCCCATTATTGCCCTAACGGCCCATGCCATGGTAGAGGAGGAGGCCAGGGTTAAAGCGGCCGGGTGTGACCTGCACCTAACCAAGCCGGTATCACGGTTGCAACTGTTGGAAGTTGTAGAAAAATATGGGTATGCATAAAGCGGCATTCTGCTTGTGCGTGCCTGTCTGTTGAAGGGGCTGAATCGGTTTCTCTATCGATGATGACAATCAGACTGTCATTATTCCTGTTCATATGCGCTGTTCTTACAGGGGGGCCGTGACCTTAAGGTGGCTGGTCTTGCTAGGGGCGGAGACTCCCGCGCTTGTTGTGGTCCAGGCGCTGAGTCGGCAGCCGCCGTTACCTTAGGCGGTTTGATCAGGCCCTGATCAATGCTTAAAAGGTGATGATAGGTGCGTGATCTGCCGGATAAGTGGACAGCCCAAGATGGTGTTCATGATTAAGGATCAATCAAGTGTAATGGGGTTTGATGTGACGATGACCCCCCTCTCGCCATGGACCCAGTGCAAGGGCGTAGCCTAGTCTCCGGCCGTTTCTCTTTATAAAAGTCTCTTGGGGTAGGGGGGTGGTGACTCTGTTTTTTTGCGATGCCCCATGCTGGTGTAGGGTGTTGCACTAAGAGATTAAACAGGGGTTGCATGTGCTAGGGTTGGGTCGCCAGGATCACTTGTATCGGTCGTCCATGCCCCTCCCGCCACTATGGTTAACGGGGCAATCACCACCTCTTGGTCTCTTTTATCTAAAAAATGGATCAGGATATGCGGGCTTATCTCTTACGGTAACCTGCTCGGTGCATTCTATCGTGTGAAAGTCTTATTCTTTATGAAACAGAGTTTGGTATGACCACACCTCATTATGATCTTATTGTTATTGGAGCCGGTGCCGCGGGCTTAACCTGTGGGATAGAAGCGGCACGCCGTGGTTTAAATGTGGTGATTCTGGATCATGCCAAACATCCGGGGGAGAAAATTCGCATCTCTGGTGGTGGGCGTTGTAACTTCACCAACCTTTATGCCTCGGCCGATAACTATCTTTCAAATAACCCCAAGTTCTGCCTCTCAGCACTCAATGGCTATACGCCATATGACTTTATGGAACGGCTAGGGGCGCACCGTATTGCTTATGAAGAGAAAGAGCTTGGTCAACTCTTCTGCCAGGGATCGGCCAAAGAGATTGTCTCTATGCTGCTGGCGGAGGCGCAACAGGCAGGGGTTGTTATTAAGCTGGGGCATACCGTACGGCGGGCTTATCAACAAGGCCACGGCTATGGTGTGGAGAGTAAACAGGGGCGTTTTGTGACCCACCGGCTGGTGATCGCCAGTGGTGGTCTGTCGATCCCTAAAATGGGGGCCACGGATATTGGGTTAAGGATCGCCCAAGGGTTTGACCTGCCCGTCGTTACACCGCGTCCGGCGCTCTGTCCTTTTCTCTTCACCGGTAAAATGCAAAAACGGTTTGCCAAGCTTAGTGGTCTATCCACCCCGGCAACCCTGACTGTGGGTAAGGTTGCCTTTACCCATCAGCTCCTCTTTACCCACAGGGGGTTAAGTGGTCCTGTGGCACTACAGGCCTCCAGCTATTGGCAGCCAGGGCAAGCCATTGAGATAGATCTTTTACCGGGTGAGGATGCCTGGAAATGGTTGTTGGCCACCAAACAAAGTGAACCCAAAATTCAACTGTCCAGTTTATTAGCGCGACACCTACCCAAACGTTTGGCTCAGGATTTAGCTGGTCACTTAACCCTACCTTTGGCGGAGTTGCCTGATCAACGCTTAAAGCAGCTCGCACTACAGCTCAATCACTGGCAGGTTACCCCCTCGGGGCTTGAAGGGTACCGTACCGCTGAGGTTACAGCTGGTGGGGTCGATACCTCGGTACTCTCTTCCAAAACCATGCAGGTGAAAACCATGCCTGGTCTGGCGTTTGTGGGGGAGGTGGTGGATGTAACGGGTCAGCTTGGTGGGTTTAATTTTCAGTGGGCTTGGTCATCGGGTGTGGCCGCGGGGCGTTGGATCTAAAAAAAAGCGCCCCAAACGGGGCGCTTTGTTGATTTTCTCCTACTTTATTTCGACTCTTCTATTGCTTGATCTACGCTCTCTGCATCCTGTTTGGCTGAGGCGATGAAGGTTTCAACCTCCAGGTCCTGATCCATCACTTCAACCGCATCTTCAGCTAAGCGTGCGAGCGCTTTGGTGAAGGAGTAGATGCGTCGCATTTTATCCAGGAAGTCACGAACAATAGAGTAGTGCTCAACATTGTTCGGGGTGTGAATGGATACCGTGCGTAGATGGTTGATGGAGGATTGGGTGATGATCTCATCCAGCTGGTCATTGATCTCATATACCCGGTTGGCCGCTTGTAGGTCCCGTTCGGTAATGGCTCTTACCGCATCTTCCAAGCTTTCCATGACCAAATGGTGTACTTCACGCAAGAAAGTCTCTGTTTCTGGGGTTATCTGCATACCATAGCGAAGACGCTGCTTGCCGATATGTACCAGATTGGTCTCAATGATATCCCCAATATTCTCAAGGTTATCTACTGCGTTGACCAAGTTGATCATCTCTTGAGTCTGTGTGACGGTAAGCTGACCCTGACTGATCTTGCCGAGGTAGTTGATGAAGTGCTCGTACAGTGCATCAATCTCTTCATCCCGCTTTTTGTACGCTTCCAAAGCCTCGGCATCACCATGGAGTACGATCGGTAATGCATCGTTAAGGATCAAACCATAACGCATACCCATACCCTTGATCTCACGCCGGGTAGCATCCAGCGCCAAGACAGGGGTGTGAAGCAATACATTATCCAAATAGAGAGGTTTAACAGTGACGGCTTGGTCTGATTTTTCAGTCGTCGCCACACGCTTGTCCGGAACCAATTTCTGGATGATCCATGCAAAAGGTACCGTAAAGGGTAGGAATATGAGGGTGTTGACGATGTTGAACAGGGTGTGTGCGTTGGCGATCTGACGGGGACTTTCCGCAGCCAGACGTGCCATGCCGTCCAGTTCAGGTGATTGGGGGGACATGGACGTGACCAACGAGGCCAGGTGCTCAATAAAGCCAAGCCAGATCAACACACCTGCGATATTGAACAACACATGGGCCATGGCCGCACGTATGGCCTCCCTCGGTTTACCGATAGAGGCTAGCATGGCTGTTACACAGGTACCGACGTTGGCTCCGAAGGCCAAGGCGATACCCGCTTCCAAGGTAATAAAACCTTGGCTGGCCATGACAATAACAATACCGGTGGTTGCCGACGAAGATTGCACCAAGCCGGTAAAGAGTGCCGCAACCAAAATACCCAAAAGCGGATTTTCCATAGAGATCATAAGATCAAGGAAAGGCTGGAACTCACGTAAGGGCTTCATCGCGGTGGACATCATGGTCATGCCCAAGAAAATCAGACCCAGCCCCATGGTCATGGCACCGTAGTGGCGGATTTTATCGGTTTTACCCGCCGCATTGAACATAAAGCCCACGGCCACCAGCAGTGAGGCCGCTTTGGTTACCTTAAAAGCCACAATCTGAGCGGTAATGGTGGTACCAATATTGGCACCAAAAATAACCCCTACCGCCTGGGACAGTGACATCAACCCTGCACTGATGAACCCCACCACCAATACGGTTGTGACGGATGAAGATTGAATAACAGCGGTCACAAAAGCACCGGTCATGGCGCCTGAAATGCGGTTGGTCGTTAGCTTAGCCAAGATAGCCCGCATGCGATCCCCTGCAGCAGCTTTTAAGGCATCCGCCATCATCTCCATACCAAAGAGGAACAGCGCCAAACCACCCAGCAGACCCATGGCCATACTGCCCCAGGGCATGTCATCATTGCTTAATGTTGCCCCAGCCCAAGCTTGCTGGGCAAAGAGCATGGCACAGGTCACAACCGCAATGGCCATTGGAATGCGCCATTGAAGCTTCTTGGAAAGCGTTGGATTGAAATACATAGTGTTCACTTCCTCGCTGGATCGGGGGACTCTCTTCCCTTGCGTGGTATCACATGTGTTCGTCTGTGCCTATTTACATTTAACCTTCATGCGACGGCACAGCTTCACACCTTTAGCCCGTTGGGTGTGAATAACATCCAGCTTTTTTTGGATCGCCCTTTTTTTCTTACTGTTATCTGCATCAGAAAGGGCTGATTTGAGTTTGTTCTCTTTCTTTTTTAGAGTCTTTAAAACCGTTTTCAACTCATCGCGCTGGCGTTTTTGTTTCTTTTTATCGTGATCCATAAAATCCGACAGCCAGTTGATAATTTGGCTTAATCCCATTGGGCACCTCATCGTCAGGGGGTTGCAAAAAAGGAACGTATAAAAAAATACATTAATGTGAACATTGTGTGTCTAGAATATGATAGGGCATAGCAGTAATCTATATAAAAGCAAAATTAACCGCCCTGTTAGGTGTAATTGTTACAGCCGTGTCATGGATTGAATGCGAAACTGTCTCGTATCAAGCTATATTGTCAGCCAAAGATTCTTTACTTTCTGTGTTGAGGTGGCTGGTACTGAAGGATATTTGAGGCGTATGGTAGATCCATGGCAGATCTGCTGGAGTAGGGGGGGCTGTTTACATTGATCGCTTGAAGGGGCGTGGTAGGGAATAATGCTATGGACAACCTGATACCCCAAACACGTAATGCCGTGCGTGCACTGATTGTACGGGATGGGAAGATACTGCTTCAGCATAAGTTAGGGGGGCACCAGCCAGAGCGCTATACCCTGCCAGGGGGGGCGCCTGAGGTGGGGGAATCCTTATTACAAGGGGTGGAACGGGAGTGCCTGGAGGAGATCGGGGCACAGGTGCAGGTGGGGGATTTGGTGTGGGTGGCTGATTTTTTTAAACATCGTCAAACAGAACCTCCCACAATACGGCATCAGGTGGAGTTTTTGTTTGAGTGCCAGGTGGACCCAGGTTATGAGGCTAAAAATGGGCCGCATCCGGACCGTAACCAGGTTGATGTGTTGTGGGTTGCTTTAGATCAGCTTCATGCTATCCCGATCTTTCCCCCCACCATGCGCACACTGCTACCTCGTTTGTTAGCAGACCGTGGCCACACTTATCAGGGTGTAATGGAGTAGGGCATGGAATTTCCCCAAGCCATTGGTGATAATTTACGTTTTCTCATCAGTGAAGTCTCTTCTCAGCTCGATACCTTGCGCAGCGCGCTCGCCGCCGAGACACCCGCAGCTGCGCGTAGTGTGCTGGACCGTCGCGGTTATGGGCTTAACCTCATGCGCCGTATCCATGAGAGTACCCTTGAGCACTTGGTCTGCCCTAATGGAGAGGTTGAGGGTCGCTCGACCCCTTTTCGCAGTGTAGAAATTATGGCTTATGAGTTGGAGCTCATGACCAAACGCTGCCGAGAGGTGGTGACCCACTATAATGCCATTTTACGTACCGATCTGTTGCATGCTCAGCTTTACGAAGAGCCGTTAGAGATTATCCATGCCCGTTTGGCCATGGTAGAGCCCGCGTTTCATAATAATGATACCACCCAGGCCTTAAAGATCTGCCGCACGGAAAAACGGGTCTATACCATTACCGAGCCGTTGCGCCGCCGATATACCAAGGCGTTGAAAAAAGGCAAACATACGGAAGATTTGATCGCAGCGCTTTTTCTGGTTCACAATATTGAAAAAATGGGCCAGACCATGCGTACCGTGGGTGAGGCTGTGCTCTCCATTAACCTGGGGCAAACAACAAGTATTGAGCGCTTTCAGAGCCTGACTAGGTCTATTGATGAGATGCAAGATGGGTTGAATGTCGGTGAGCTGGAGTTAGCCACGGTTGCTGAGACCCGTTCAGGCAGTGGCATTTCAGGTATCCGTCGCCGTCCCGGCAAGAAAAAAATGTCTAAAAAAGGTAAACACCGGGATATGCGACCTAAGAGTGAGGATGTGTTGGCCATTCTCAAAGAGGGTCACAAAGCCAAGCTTAAAGAGGAGTGGCAGGGGGTTGAAAGTTGGCACTCGATTGTTCCGGGGTTGGCGCCACGTATCCTCTCTTACCAAAAAAAAGGGCAGGCGGCCTCTTTGCTGATTGAGCATCTGGCAGGTTTAACCTTTGAGCAGATTGTGCTCAACGAGCCACAGCCCCGTGTGGATGAAGCGCTTCAACACATTGGTAAAACCCTAGGGCGGGTGTGGCGAGAAACCCACACGGCAGAGCCAGTCTCGGCCGATTATATGGGGCAGCTGGGTAAACGCTTAAAAGATGTCTGGTTAATCCACCCCGACTTTCAGTACGCCAGCAGCCATATTTGTGGGTTTAAACTGCCAGATTTTGAATCTCAAATCGCCCGTGCTGTGGGTAAGGAAAAAAAGTTGATCGCTCCGTTCTCCGTCTATATTCATGGGGACTTTAACGTCGACAACATCATTTATGATCCCCTGGAGAAACAGATTAACTTTATCGATCTACACCGCTCCCGGTATATGGATTATATACAGGATATCTCGGTTTTCATGGTATCCAACTACCGTTTACAAGTGCTGGACCCCCAGACACGTAAGCGTATTGCCGGTGTGGCACAAGAGATGTACCACATCGCCCGTCGTTATGCGCTTAAACATGGGGATGAGACCTTTGAAATACGGCTGGCCATGGGGTTGGCCCGTTCTTTTGCAACATCCACTCGGTTTGTGTTGGATAAAGACTTGGCTTGGGCCATGTTCTCCCGTGCTCAACTATTAATTCACCAGGTGTTGGATACCCCAGTTAAACGGGCCGCCCACTACCGCTTGCCCATTGAGGAGTTGTTCATTGTCTAAGCCTCGTATAGGTGTCATCGGAATTCCAGGTAAATGGTCAACCGAAACCTTGGCCGATGCCGTTGCTGCGGCAACCGGTGAGCGTTTGGTGTTTGATATGGCCCATGTGGTGCTGGATCTCTCCAGTAACCAGCTCTATGGCAATGGGGTCAACCTGTGTGAACTGGATGGCCTGATTGTTAAAAAGATTAGTGCTGAGTACAACCCCAATACGTTGGATCGTTTGGAGCTGTTACGTATCGCAGAGGGGCATGGCGTACGGGTTTTTAGCCCGGCGGAGAGCATGATCCGTTTGGTCGACCGCCTAAGCTGTACGGTGACCTTACGTAATGCAGACATCCCTATGCCAGAAACCACGGTAACTGAGGATGTTACGGCAGCCATGGAGGCCGTGCGGCGCTACGGAAAAGCGGTTTTTAAACCGCTTTTTTCCACCAAGGCTCGGGGCATGACCGTCATTGATGGATCTCAGGACGATGCCGCGTTACGCGCTGAGATTGAAGCTTTTCAACAAACGAATCCTATGATGTATCTGCAAAAGAAGGTCAAACTTCCGGGGCGGGATCTAGGGCTTGTGTTTTTGAATGGTACCTACCTGGGGGCCTATGCCCGTGTACCGCAGGATGCCAACACCTGGAACACAACCATTCACAGTGGGGGTAAATATGCCCTGGCTGAACCGAATGCAGAGATTGTAGAGATGGCACGTAAAGCTCAGGCTCTGTTTAATCTGGATTTCACCACTGTGGATGTTGCCGAGACCGAAAGCGGCCCCATCTGTTTTGAAGTTTCAGCCTTTGGTGGCTTCCGCGGTGCCAAAGATGGCTTGGGTATTGATGCTGCTGAGCTCTATGTGGCCCACGTTTTGAATTCCTTGAATGTTTGATTTTACTAAAGAGTCCACCATGATTGATCAAAAGCAAGCTGCACAAGGCCTGATGGCCAATCACACCTTGGTTGAACAGGAACTGTTATTGGGGTTGGAGGGGTGTACCCTGCGGCTGCGCAGTAACCATAAGCCACTTATCGAACAGTTAAGGCACTATTTTGACCATGTGGTTGTTCAGCAAGCCGACCATATTGATCTGGATATGGTGGCGGTGGAGTGCCCGGCCACAGATTTGGGCCTTAGTTTTACCGACTGGAAGCGTGAACCTGGCAAAAGTGGGCGTAAAGATGCCTATGTCGATCTGTCGGATGGACGTATGGTGCAAAAAGTTCGCACCGGTATGGTGTTTTTGCAAAGTGAGGAAAACCGGATTGCAGCTGGCCCCTGTATGGCCAACGATAATCAGGTTATCAATTTCATCAACGCCCAGTATATGAACTGGTTACAGCACCGGAATTGGTTGATCTGCCATGCATCCGGCTTGGTGCTTGGTGATCGTGGTATGGGCATTGCCGGGTTCTCTGGTGGCGGTAAATCCACCTTGATGTTGATGTTGCTTGAAGATGAGCGGGTACACTACTTGACCAATGACCGTCTGTTTATTCAGGGGAGTAAGGACGGGGTTGAGGGGGTGGGTATTCCCAAACTACCACGGATTAATCCCGGCACCATTGTCAGCAACCCCAGGTTGCATGGGTTGATGACGCCAGAGCGACGTCAGGAACTGTTGGATCTGCCCAAGGATGTTCTGTGGGAGCTGGAAGAGAAGCATGATGTCCTGGTTGGACAGGTTTATGGGGAAGGACGTATTGACCTACGGGCACCTTTAACACATCTGCTCATTCTCAACTGGTCGCGGGATAGCCAGGAACCTACCCTGGTAAGCCAAATTGATATGAACCAGCGCCGGGAACTGCTCAGTGCTGTTATGAAATCCCCAGGTCCTTTCTACCAATACCCAAATGGCTCTTTTTTACAGGATACCACACCGTTGGATCCTGACCCCTACATGGCTGTATTAGAAGGGGTTGCCATCTATGAAGTGACCGGTCAGCTTGATATCCAAGCGGCGACCAAACAGGCAATGGCCTTGTTGGGAGGGTGAAAATATGGGGCGAGAACTGTGGCTGCTCCGGCATGGTGCAGCAGAGAATGATCTGTCTGTCGGAGATTTTGACCGTCCACTCAGTGATCCGGGTAAGCGGGATATCCAACGGTTAGGGGTGTGGATGTCGCTGCATGATCTTATCCCCGATCAGGTGGTGGCCTCTAAAGCTGAACGGGCTTTGGTCAGTGCCCAAAAGTTGTGCCGTGCCATGCAGCGTGGCACCCAGGGTGTCACCTCAGACCAAGCGCTCTATACCGATGAGTGGCAACCGCTCTTGACCCAGATTCAGAGCTGTGATGCCAAGGTAGAGCGGCTGCTGGTGGTGGGGCATGCGCCTGCGCTTGAAGGGTTGCTGCGTCAGTTGTTGGGGGTTGATATGCCCACGCAACTTCATGAAGAGGGCTTGCGCTTTGCAACCTTGGTTCGTTTAAGGATCGAGGGCGCGTGGCAGGAGGTCGGCACACAAACCGTACAACTGCTGGATGTTAAAGAGCCCCATACGTTACCGCGTAAATTTCCTTTTCCCTCGCCATCGGGTGATCAGCGGCGCAAGCGGCCTGCCTACTATTACCGGCAATCTTCGGTTATACCTTACCGTATGATTGATGGGCAGCTTCATTTTATGCTGGTCTCATCCAGTAAGAAAAAACATTGGGTGGTACCTAAGGGGATTCATGAACCTGGCCTGAGCGCGCAGGACTCTGCCGCCAAAGAGGCGATGGAGGAGGCAGGGGTACGGGGTGAGGTGAGCACGCAATCGTTAGGCCATTACACCTATAAAAAGTGGGGTGGTCCAACCACGTGCCATGTCTATAGTATGGCGGTAACCGAAGTTATCCCGGAAGCTCAGTGGGAGGAGCGCCACCGTGGGCGTCAATGGTTTAGCCCGGAGCAGGCGATGGAAAAGGTTAATCAACAGGAGCTGGTTCCAATGATGAAAATGCTGGTCAAACAACTGCTGGCGGAAAGTTAAGCGATGGTTGTACATTATGCGGCACTGATCCGTCATGGTGACTATCATCAACTTAAGCAAACACCCAGTGCATGGCAGCCTTTTGCTTTGAACGAAGCCGGTGTACAACAGGCTTTGGCCGGGGCGCCATTGGTTACCCAGATGCTCAATGAGCATGACTGGGTCTTAGATCCGGTGATTGATAGTTCTAATTTACTGCGGGGTTGGCAGACCGCGACGATTTTTTCGGAGCAGTTAACCACCCCTTTGGCGATTGAAAGTTTTGATGCGCTGGCCGAGCGTAGCATGGGCAGTGCCGCCAACTTAACGGTGGCGCAAGTTGAACAGATTTTGGCAGATGATCCCCGTTTTGATGACCCTCCTGCGGGTTGGAAATCCAATAGCCACTATAAGTTGCCGCTGCAAGGTGGTGAATCGTTATTGGAGGCTGGCCAGCGGGTTGTGGATCATATTAAACAGCGTATGGCACAGTTACCCGATGAGGGGCCGTCGCGGTTAAAGCTGTTTGTGGGGCATGGCGCAGCCTTTCGCCATGCTGCCTTCTATTTGGGGGTGATGAGTATGGAAGATATCGCCCGTTACAGTATGTATCATGCCCGTCCTGTTGTCTTGCAGGCTGGGCCGCAATGGCGTCACCACTGCGGTGACTGGAAAGTACGTCAGGCACATGACCAACCACTTGACTAAAAAACGTAAATATTCCCGGCCTTCCACGCGTATTCCTAAGTATCACGGTTCCGAGTGGTTTAAGGCTTACTATCCCATGGAGGCTGAATCCTGGGAGCTGGGTAAGCGGAAATCCATTGTCCAAGACCGTTCTGAGCATAAAAAACTGGAGACAGAACTGGTGCACCGGATGTCCAATGGCAATTGGATCTGGCCGGAACGGGAAATTCTTTTTTTCTCGGATATGCATGCGGATGCGGAGGCTTTTCTAGCGTCATTGGTGGCATCGGGCGGGGTGCGTAAAACCGGCCCGGCTGATGATGATTTTGAGATCACCAAAGTTGGGCGGCAAGCAGAGTTCATTATTGGTGGCGACTGCCTGGATAAAGGGCCAAGTAATCTACGCTTACTTAGGGTGGTTAAGGCCTTACGTAAAAAAAAGGTGCGCTTACATCTACTTGGTGGCAACCATGATGTGCGTTTTTTGCAGGGCATTCGCTGTTTGGATCTTAAAAAAGAGACCCGCACGGAGCACTTTTTTATCCGTATGGGGCCCAAAATGGTGCCTTTTCTTAAAGAGATTCATGACAACTACCTGCAAGGACGTGGTGCGCTAAAAGGTGTGCCCAGCGCCCGTAAGTGCCGATCCATCTTTATGCCCTCCAAGCGTTGGTTTGATGAGTTCCCCAAACATGCGGTTTGGACCATGCCGGACCGGGAGGTTGAGCGTGAAGTGGGGCGCATACAAGCTAAACTGGAGCGGTTTGAAAAAGCGTGCGACCGGGTGGGGCTAGGCCCTCGGGATATCTATGCGGCTGCGCAGGTGTGGAAACGCATGTTTCTGAAAAAACGGGGGGAGTTCTCCTGGTTTTATAAAGAGATGCAGATGACGCTGCAGCGTGGCTCTTTTCTGTTTTTGCATGCAGGGCTTGATGACCACTTAATTAGCCATATGGATCTGTTGGGGGTTGATGGGGTCAATAAACTGTTTAAAAAGCAGCTGTTGGGGGACCCATTTGAGTTCTATTATGGCTTTTTGACCAATGCAATCCGGACCAAATATCGGGTCTGTAACCGTCCGCTGACCCGACGTGGCGTAGAAAAGTTGCATGAACAGAAGATCTTAGCCTTGGTGCATGGGCACCTAAACCATCACCATGGACAGCGTATTATGTTGCGCAAAGGCTTGATCAACTTTGAGTGCGACACCACCATGGACCGGAACACCCGTAGTAAAGAGGGGTTGGATGGTGTGGGGATGGGGGTTACCATCTTTAGGCCGAACAAGCAGGTTTTGGGCGTTAGCTCAGATTTTCCAGCCATTAAGCTGTTTGTACCACCGACGGGTCAGGAGTAAGCTGATGAAGCGAAACAAGAGCTTCACCCATAAATCGCTGCAGGATAGCAAACAGGTTAAAAAAGTACTCCGAGCTTTGCTCAAAGGGGTCGAGGAGGGCACTTTGACCTTTGGTCAAGGTGAGGATGAAGTTCAGTTAACCCCCGAGGGGGTGATGCAGATGAAAGTATCGGCCAGTCGGGATCAAGGTAAGCAGAAAATGACCCTACGTTTAAGTTGGCAGGAGCAGGAGAACAAGCCCACGCGTAAGTCGCCCAGCATCAAAAGTTGACGGTTATGCCTACCACCCCTTTAACGGTCACCCGTGCTGCAGCCATACCGGATAAACGGCGGATTAGCCGTTACCGCCGTAGCCCTGAACTGGGTCCTCAGTTGCTGTTTTTCAGTGGGGGCTCTGCGCTGCATACCCTCAGTCAGCAGATCCGTCTTTATACCCACAATTCCGTGCATTTGGTGACACCATTTGATTCTGGCGGAAGCTCGGCCAAGCTAAGGCAGGCTTTTGATATGCCAGCCATTGGTGATCTTCGGCATCGGATGATGGCGTTGGCGGATGACTCTGAGATTGGGCATGAGGAGATCTACCGGCTCTTTTCCCATCGTTTACCCCAGGATGCTTCCAAAAAAGAGCTGGAAGGGGAGTTGGATGATCTGTGTCGTGGGCGACATCCACTGATCGCTGAGATCGATAACCCCATGCGTCGCCTTATCCGTATTCAACTGGCCTTTTTTCAGGAGGCCATGCCGGATAAGTTTGATCTGCGTCGGGCCAGTATTGGCAACCTGATTCTGGCAGGGGGATACCTGAACAATATGGAGCATTTGGACCCGATTGTGTTCCTGTTCTCCAAGTTGGTTGGGGTGCGTGGTACGGTACGCACGGTGGTGAATGAAAATCTACACCTGAGTGTTGAACTGGCGGATGGTTCGGTGGTGGTTGGTCAGCACCGTATGACAGGTAAAGAGACTGCTCCATTAAAGTCCCCCATTCGCTCTATGGGTTTAAGTCGCCACCCCAATAAGCCTATACCTGCGCAAGCTCTGTTGCAGAAGTTTAACCGACGCATGATCGTTGGGGCGGATCTGATCTGCTATCCACCGGGCAGTTTTTTCAGCAGCTTGTTGGCCAACCTGCTGCCCAGTGGCGTGGCGGAAGCCATTGCCAGTAACCACTGCCCCAAGGTCTATGTACCCAGTCTGGGCCATGATCCAGAGATGTTGGGTCAAGAGATGGATGATCAGCTGCAACTGTTGTTGAATACCCTGCAGCAAGGGATGAAAAATGAGGTGCCAGCCACCGATTTTCTGCAGTTTATTCTGCTGGACAGCCGGCAAAAAAAACAGCTGCCTTCCGAGAAGGTGCTCAAGCGTGTGCGTAAATGGGGCGTGCAGATTATTGAAACCCCGTTGACCACCAACAAGCAGGTAGATCGCTATGATCCCACACTTCTGGCACATGCCCTGCTGTCCCTGACCTAATAGACCGAGGTTGTCAAAATCTTAGCAGACCCATCGCGGAAGATTCCGGGCATGGATCCAAAGGGAGAATCCCCATGAAGACCGCCCTCATTTGTGGCGTGACCGGGCAAGATGGTGCTTGGCTCTCTCTTTTGCTCTTGGCCAAAGGGTATCGGGTGGTGGGGACTTCTCGCGATGCTCAGGTCGCCACACTGACCAAACTGGATCTACTGGGGGTGCGGGAGAAGATCGAGCTACGCTCCATGACCCCAACAGATTTTCGTAGTGTGGTCCAGACATTGATCCAGGTTGAACCGGATGAGATCTATAATCTCTCGGGTCAAAGCTCTGTTGGGCTCTCTTTTCAGCAACCGGTGGAGACCTTGGAGAGTATCTCCCAGGGTACCCTTAATCTGCTGGAATCGATGCGTATGATCAATAAATCCATACGCTTTTACAATGCGGGATCCAGCGAATGTTTTGGTGATACTGGTGAACAAGCGGCGGATGAAGAGACCCCGTTTAGACCCCGTAGCCCCTATGCAGTGGCAAAATCAGCCTCGGTATGGAGTGTCTCGAACTACCGGGAAGGTTACGACATGTATGCCTGTTCCGGGATTTTGTTTAACCATGAGTCATGGTTGCGCCCCGCACGCTTTGTGACCAGTAAAGTGATTAAGGCAGCCCATCGCATTGCTCAGGGGAGTGGTGAACAGCTGCAGTTGGGTAATATTGATATCAGTCGTGATTGGGGGTGGGCGCCGGAGTATGTGGATGCCATGTGGCGTATCCTGCAACAGGAGAAGCCAGAAGATTTTATTATTGCGACCGGTTATACCGCCTCTTTGGCAGATTTTGTGGCCGAGGCTTTTGCCGCCTTTGATTTGGACTGGAAGGCCCACACCACCAGCAACCCCAGCCTATACCGTGAAACCGATATCCGCATTAGCCGCGCCAACCCCAAAAAAGCGCAGGAACAGTTGGGGTGGGAAGCAACGTTGACCATGCCCGATGTGGTCAAACGTATGGTGGAAGCTGAAAAACTTCTCTCCCAACGTGAGCAGCCCTGCCAAACCCAACCAGCCCCTGAAAGTTTGCGACGTTGAGTCAAACAGGCGGGGCCGGCTCTTCAAAACAACCGCGTATTTTGGTGGTGTACGACTATTTTTCGCCTGCTTTTCGGGCTGGTGGACCGGTGGTATCGCTGGCCAACCTTGTTCGTTTTTTGGCGGATAAGGCTCAGGTATCGGTCTTTGCAAGAAATAGAGATCTGGATGGTAGCGTGCTTCCGGTTGAAAGTGACCGGTGGCTTGCGTGGCCCGATGGGGGACAAGTGCTCTACGCGCAGCAACGCTGGTCCTTTGTCGGTTTGTGGCGTGCGATCCGTGAGCGCCAACCGGATATCATCTACATCAATGGGGTATTCTCTCCCGTCGTTTCGCTCATGCCGTTGCTTGTTCAGCCTTGGGTCGCGCCACAGAGTCAACTGATCTTGGCGCCTCGGGGGATGTTGCAAAAACAGGCGCTGGCTGTAAAAGCCTTAAAAAAACGTCTCTATCTCTCCCTCCTGTTGTTTCCACTGCTACGCCGTCGGTCGGTACAGATACATGTGACTGGCCCGGAAGAGGCGGCAGACCTGCCCCTACGTATAAGGGCTAACCTTGCCACGGTACCGACCCAGTTGGGAAACCTCCCCCGGCTTAATCTGCCGTTTAGAGGGGTGCATTTGCTGGGTAAGCCGCCAAGCTTGGTCACCATGGCGTTGATCTCCCCCATGAAGAACATTCTGCCTGTTCTGCATGCGTTGGCCCATGTGGAGGCGCCTCTTCATTACCACCTCTATGGTCCGATCAAAGATAGGGCCTATTGGCAGCAGTGTCAGCAAGCGGCACAAAACCTGCCTGCACATATTCAGTTCACCTATCACGGGGCTTTACCCCACGCTCAGGTACCTGAGGTTTTGGCGCGCTATGATGTGGCTGTTCAGCCCAGTCGAAGTGAAAATTTTGGCCATGCGTTGTTTGAAGCCATGATGTTAGGCCTGCCATTGCTCACCAGTAGGCATACACCTTGGAATGGGTTGAACGAGCAAGGGGCAGGGTGGAATGTACCAGGAGAGGATGTTAAAGCACTAACCGAGGTACTTTCAGCCATCACACACCTTGAGCAGTCAACTTTTGAGCGTATGTCACGGCAAGCCCGTCAAGTTGCTCAGCACTATGTGGAGCAGCAGGGATTGCAACAGGGTTACAGCGATCTTTTTCAATTGGAACCGGTAACATAAGTATGATGAAACAGCCTGAAGTGGAAAAACAGCCCTGGAGTTTGGTGATTACACCCAAACGGCGCTTGCTGGAGATTCCCGTTCGGGAGATATGGTATTACCGAGATCTGTTGCTTTTACTGGTACGGCGGGATTTTGTCGCGCTGTATAAGCAGACCATTCTAGGTCCGCTTTGGTTTTTGATCCAGCCTGTGCTCACAACTTTGATGTTCACACTGGTGTTTAACAAAATTGCCGGTCTCTCGACCGATGGTTTGCCTTCGGTGCTTTTTTATCTGGCGGGGGTAACCTGCTGGACCTATTTTTCAGAAACACTCACAAAGTCTTCTGAAACCTTTACGTTAAACGCCAATATCTTTGGCAAGGTCTACTTTCCTAGAATCATTGTGCCCCTCTCTATTGTGATCTCTAATTTGATCAAGTTTGGGGTGCAATTTACCCTGTTTTTAGCCTTTTTGGCCTACTATCTCTATCAAGGTAGCCCTGTGGCCCCCAACAAAGTGTTGTTGATCTTGCCTTTGTTGTTGCTGCTTATGGGGGGGCTAGGTTTGGGGATGGGGATGATTATCTCGGCCATGACCACAAAGTATCGTGATTTACGCTTTTTGCTGACCTTTGCGGTACAACTGTTTATGTACGCCACACCGGTGATCTATCCGCTCTCAACGTTGGATCAAAAATATCAGTGGATCTTGCTGCTTAACCCTGTTACCCCCATTATTGAGACCTTTCGCTACGGTTTTTTAGGCAATGGTTCGTATGAACCGTTCTACTTGGCTTACAGCTTTGCCTTTATGACCACGGTTCTGTTTGTTGCCATGGTTATTTTTAACCAGGTTGAAAAGAACTTTATGGATACAGTCTAGGGACGTTGCCTTTGCTTAAGGGTGCCATGGGGCAAACAGGGCTTTAACGCGTTGGGTAAAGGCTGGGAAGGCAAAGTAGCTTAAGGCTTCTGGCCTTTGGCGGGGTTGCTTCATGCTCTGTTCAATGGCATGGATCAGTTGATCTGTATCGGTTGGATCTACCAAAGGGCCTAATAAGCCGTCCCGCATCGCTTCACGGGTACCATCTGTCGTGCTGCCTATACTGGGGATGCCGCAAGCCATGGCCTCCAGTAACACAAAACCAAACCCCTCTCCACCACTGGGCATGGCATAACAGTCGGCCAGTAGGTAGTGGTCGGCTTTCTCTTTTTCATCAATATAGCCTGTAAACCTAACCTGCTGGGCAATGCCTAGGGCCTCGGCTTTTTCTTCCAGCCGCTGCCGGTCTGGACCATCTCCGACCACCATATAGATGATCGAATGCCCTTTTTCTTGGAGCTGGGATAACACTTCAAGAACTTCATCAAAGCCTTTGGCTCGCTGCTTAGAAACCAAACGCCCCATGGTCATCAGGACTTTCTCTTGATCAATCTTATAACGCTCTAAAAGATAGTTGGGTTTTTGATCCACCCGGTAATCGTCTAAATGGATGGCGTTGGGTAGAAGCAGGGCTTTATCCTTAATAGAGGGGGACCAATGCAGCAGGCGATCTGTGGTGGTTTGGCTGATGGAGATGAACCCAGCTAGTTGGTTTAAAGCCCAGCGGGTTAGGCCTCCCCCTGTGGGTTGCCAAACCTCAATCCCATAGCCCAGTAAGATCACAGGGGTACCGGTTAGGGTGCCCAGTATTTGGCTTAATGGGAGTAGGTTGATATGCCCACAGAGGATGAGATCATAATGGCCCCCAAAGAGGGCCTGGGACGTGGCGTGGCGCAGATAGCTGACTTTGCCCGAAAGCGCGCCGGTCTCAACCTGAATCTGTTCGGGTATGGGGCCAGGGTCATCTTGCTGGTTACGCAGCAGCAGGGTGATCTCACTGTGGGGGTAAGCGGCAACAAGGGCATCTAGCAGGTCACGGTTATATTGGGCAATACCTCCGCGGTTGCCGTAGGCATCTGTTAACAGGGCTAAAATGCGCATGATTGCTCCAGGTAGAAAAAAATAGGCTCCTGCTCATGAGAGCGGATATTCTGCCTGAAGTCAAAGGGGCCTGTCCATGGCGTGTGCATGACATGTGTTGAGGGTTGAAATCCCATGGTCAGAGTCCACCGGGGGCGTGCTGGAATGGATGCTGCATATTTTATTTCAAGCGCATAGAGATCGAGAATATGGCGCCTTAAAGAGCTATTGTCGGGCAGGGTTTTTATTGGGGAGTAATGTTGTATGGCCGGTTTGATCGAAAAAAGTGTCAACCTAATCCCTTGGTGGTTGAGGGACCATATTCGCAAAATTCCCTTTCTGGCTTGGTTGCAGCGTCGTCTGTTTAACCTGCTTCTTGCCAATAAATCCTTTGATTATCAAATTAATGCAGGCCCTGCTAAAGGTCTGTGGATGGCCATTGCCATGCCGGATGATAAATTGATCTGGACCGGTACTTGGGAAAAAGTTGTGGGGGAGACCATGGCCAGACTGGTGCCCCAACAAGGGGTGTGTCTGGATATTGGAAGTCATCGGGGGTTTATGGCGGGGATTATGGCCCTTAATGGGGCAAAAGCGGTCTACTGCTTTGAGCCGATGCCTGAAAATATTAAGCACCTTCAGCGCTTTAAACAGCTTAATGCTAAGCTTCCACTGCATCTTAAACCCTATGCTGTTGGGGGCCGTCAAGGGGAAGCAAGCTTCTCCATTATGAATGATAACAGCATGGGTAAACTGGCAGACTCGAGTTTTCAGAGTGGTCGGGATCATCAACAGGAGATTACGGTACAGGTCCGTCGCTTGGATGATTTGGTCCGGGTGGGTGAGATTGAACCGCCTCATTTGATGAAAGTCGATGTTGAAGGGGCGGAGATGGAGGTGCTTGAAGGGGCGGTTGAGACCATTGAACAGCACTTACCCATTATGATCGTGGAGGTGCACACCATGGATCTGGCGGTTGCTTGCGATGCTTGGCTTAAAGCGCGAGGTTATCAGGTTGAGGTGCTGGAGCGTGGTGAGCCTTTGGATGCCACTGTGCCTTACACGTTGTTCCATCTGCTGGGGATGCCACCTGCATGAGCCGAATTGTCATCATTTCAGGATTTCAAGTCATCAATAACCCTCGGGTCGCCAAAGAGGCTGCTGCGCTTGCGCAGGCGGGGCATGATGTTGAAGTTCTGGGTTCTATACTAGATCTCTCCAGTGCGCAAAGAACAGAGGCTTTGCTTCATGGTGCGCGGTGGCGTTACACCCCCATGGTGGATTTGGTTCAAGGCTCTTGGTTGGATCGTGCGCGATGGTTACGCGCGCGGTTACGGGTCAAAGGGGCTCAATGGTTACACCGCTTTTTGGGGTGGGAGAGTTCTGCTCAGTTAGGCTATTTTACCCGCCGACTTTTCCATTACGCGCATACCCGTCAAGCTGATCTGTATATTGTGCATCTGGAGCCCGCTTTGTGGGTGGGGGTCAAGTTGATGCAAGCGGGACACAAAGTCGCGATGGATGTGGAGGATTGGTATTCAGAAGATCTGCTCCCCGCCGACCGCGCCAAACGGCCCATGGGTAAAATGAAAGCCTATGAGGCCAAGTTACTGCAAGATGCTGCCTACGTGACCACCACATCTCAAGCGTTGAGCCAAGCTCTGGCGCGCGCCTATCAGGCAACCCCACCTGCTGTGGTCTATAATACGTTTCCCTGGGCAGAAAGAGATCTGCTGTGTGGAGAGGTGCTGGACCGTCAGGATCCTGAGTTGGTCTCGCTGGTTTGGTTCTCTCAAACCATCGGTCCAGGTCGCGGACTAGAGCAGTTAATGCAGGCCTTGCATGCGGTGACACAGCCTTTTGAGATTCACCTGAGGGGTAACCCTAGGCCGGGTATGGAGGCACAGCTTCGTGCGCTTGCCCCGGACTTTATGCAGCCACATATCTATTTTCATGGGGTGGTGCCACAGGCTCAATTGTTGGCACGTCTGGCTGAGCATGATATCGGCTTTTGTGGTGAGCTGAGTGACTGCCCCAGTCGTGATTTAACCATCACCAACAAGAGCATGGAGTATTTGCGCAGTGGTTTGGCGTTGGTGGCAAGTGATACCGCAGGCCAGAAGGAGTTGGCAGAGGCGGTGCCCCAAGCCTGTTTTGTTTATGAACAGAACCAGCCAACCTCACTGGCAAACGTGCTCAATATGTTACTCCCATCCCAAAAACGTCTACAGCAGGCCAAGCAAGCTTCCTTACAGGCCGCTATGGCAACCTATAGCTGGGAACAGGATGCCAAGGTGCTCTTGGAGCAGGTGCAAAAAGCACTCTCACAACCTTCTGCACAGGGGTGAAGTATGAAACGAGTTCTGTGCATCTCACCACACTTTCCCCCTTCCAATACCGCAGATATGCACCGCTTACGGACCAGCTTGCCCTATTTCGAGCAGTTTGGCTGGAAAGCAACAGTTTTGGCGGTACGTCCTGAAGATGTGGAGCAGTCAACCGACCCGTTATTAGAGGCGTCACTTCCTGAAGGGTGTGACGTGGTACGTGTTCGCGCATGGCCAGCCTCTTGGACCCGCCGTGTGGGGTTGGGTAATTTAGGGTTACGTGCGTTGTGGAGCCTGTTCTGGACGGGTTTACGACTTTTGCGCAGAGAAAAATATGATTTAATCTATATTTCGAGCACGGTTTTTCAAATGTTTATCCTGGCTAGATGGTGGCGAGCTTGGAGCGGTGTTCCCTATGTCTTGGATATTCAGGATCCTTGGTATAATCAATATTATGATGATAATCCCCAGGCCCGCCCGCCTAAATATTGGTTTATTCATACCCTGAACCGTTATATGGAACCCTATGTGATGAAGCGGGTGTCAGGCTTGATTGCGGTTTCCAAAGCCTATTTGGATGAGCTGGAGGTTCGGTATGCCCACTTGAAAAAAGTCCCTAAGCAGACTCTAACATTTGGTGCGGCCCAGGTTGATTGGACGGTGGCAGAGCAGGTGTCGAGTTCTGAAATCGAGCCTTTTCTGGCCCAGGCGACCAAACAGCCGTGTTTTAAAGGGGTCTATGTTGGGCGAGGTGGCCCAGATATGGAGAAGGCATTAGGTCTGGTCTTTAAAGCACTGCTGTTGGGGAAACAGAAACAGCCCGCGTTGTTTGATCGGGTGCACCTAACCTTTGTGGGTACCGACTATGCCCCCAAAGGGCGTGAAAAAAAACGTGTTGAGCCCTTGGCAGAAGCCTTTGGGGTTGCCGAACATGTGCAGGAGTTCCCGCTACGCATTCCATATTTTCATGCGCTTAGCCTGCTTCAGAAAGCTGATTTTTTGGTGATCGTCGGATCGGATGATCCCAGTTACTCGGCTTCAAAAATTTATGCGCAACTGCTGGCTAAGATTCCGATTCTATTGGTGTTTCATGAGCAGAGTGGGGTTGTTGAGGTGGTTAAAAAAGTAGGCGGTGTCTCCCTTGTGACCTTTTCAGAAGCTCAAGGCCACACGGAAGTTGAACTGCTTGAAAAATGGCAAGAGATGTTGCAATCCCTGCCGTATACGCCTGAGACCAACTGGGATGCCTTTGAGCACTACTCAGCACGAGAAATGACGCGCCACCAATGTATGCTTTTTGAAGAGAGCCTTGCCGCGCACCAAACGGACACCCATGGATCATCCTAACCGGTCTGTTTATGGACAGGTCATGGTTAAAAAAACCTTAGGCAGTCCCCATGGTTGTACATGCCTGCTTACGGCTTGTTCGGTACGGTTTAGATCGGTGCAAACCGTCAATGATGGGTTTAAGGGTAGTCTGGGTGGAATGAATGATGCAGATGAATGGAAGCGTGTGTTTTTGTTTATGAAGGTGGCATTTTTAGCCAAATGTTTTTCTTAAAAGGTGGTCTGCAGTGACGGAACATAGCCTGGTGATGGAAGGGGTCTCAAAGCTGTATCGCCTAGGTGAGGTAGGTACCGGTACGCTCTCTCATGATCTTAACCGGTGGTTTGCCAAACTTTTGGGAAAAGAAGACCCTTTTAAAAAACTAGGCCAAACCAATAACCGCGCCCAGGCTGGTGGTGAGTTTGTCTGGGCTTTGCAGGATATTAACCTGCAAATTCCCAAAGGGGGTATTGTCGGGATTATTGGTAAAAACGGTGCCGGAAAATCCACGTTATTGAAGTTACTTTCACGGGTAACGGCCCCAACAGAAGGCGAAATATTCATTCAAGGTCGTATCGCCAGTCTTTTAGAGGTGGGAACGGGGTTCCATCCTGAGTTGACAGGCCGTGAGAATATCTTTCTTAACGGCGCCATATTAGGTATGCAAAAAGAAGAGATTCAAAAGAAGTTTGATCAAATTGTTGAATTTTCAGGGGTTGCTAAATATATCGATACGCCCGTCAAGCGTTACTCCTCTGGCATGCATGTTCGCTTGGCTTTTGCGGTGGCGGCCCATTTAGAGCCTGATGTTCTCATTGTGGATGAGGTGCTGGCTGTTGGTGATGCTGAATTTCAGGCCAAATGCTTGGGTAAGATGAAAGATGCCAGTGATGGCGAGGGCAGAACCGTGCTCTTTGTGAGCCATAACCTGGGTGCCGTCAAACAGTTATGCCCGCATTCGATCTTAATGGAGCAAGGTCGGATTGTGATGCAGGGGGAGACGTCAGATGTCATCAACCGTTATCTAAATGATGGGGGGAGTGATGACCGGGTCGTGGTTTGGTCCGACGAAGACGCCCCTAAAAAGCATGAGGTGGTTTTGCATGCCTTGCGTATTTTGGATCATAACGGCCGAGAGGATACCCTGTTGGCCACGGAAAACCCCGTCATCGCTGAGATTGAATATACCCTGCAGGAAGATATCCGTAATTTGCGTATTACCTTAACGGTTTCATCCGGTGATGGTGTTAATATTTTCTGTACCAGTGATTTTCTTTTTCAAAACCCAGAACGTCTGCGCCCCAAAGGGCGTTATAAGAGTGTTTGCCACATTCCAGGTGAGTTGATGAACTTGGGCACCTATGAAGCCAGTGTCAATATGGAGGTTCCCATGGAGCGTGGTATCATTATGGATCAAAGGGTTAACTTTACCTATCACGAGCTTTCGGTTAACCAGTTGGGTCGTACCCGTGGCGCAAAACCGCCAGGCTTGCTTCACCCTTTACTGGCGTGGGAAATTCACCCTGCAGAGCGTTAAACCTGCATCTGGTTGGTTATGGTCTGAGCTGTGACATTACGTTGGATGCCGGTTCAGGCCTAAGTAAAAAACAGAATTAACTCTGAGTAAGTGTGGTGTTGAGATGCCTGGTCCCTTAAAATTTGCCATCGTTGGTTGTGGGCGTATTGCTCAGCGACATCTTGAGCATATTCAAAGCCATGGCCAGTTGGTTGCTGTATGCGATGTGGTGCCCGAAAAGGCCAATACCTTGGTGCAAGGGCTACAGGCACAGGCTTTTACAGAGATTGATGCGATGTTTGAACAGATGGGGGATGAGATCGATGTGGTCTCCATCTGCACACCCAACGGTTTGCATGCCCAACATACCTTGCGGGCATTTGCAGCGGGTTGCCATGTGTTGTGTGAAAAACCGATGGCGATCTCTGTAGCCGATTGTGGGGAGATGATTAAAGCAGGGGAACGTGCCAATAAGCGCTTGTTTGTGGTTAAACAGAACCGCTATAACCCCCCCGTTGTGGCTATTAAACAGCTGATTGATGAAGGTAAACTGGGGCGGGTCTACAGTGTGCAGTTAAGCTGCTTTTGGAACCGTAATGCTCAGTATTATGAAAAAGATACCTGGAAGGGCAGTAAAGAGCTGGATGGTGGTTGTTTGTATACACAGTTCAGCCATTTTATTGATCTGCTCTACTATATGGTGGGGGATGTTAAACAAGCTTTAGCGCTGACCCAGAATTTTTGCCATCAGCAGAATGTGGAATTTGAAGATGCGGGGGTGGTGGCGCTGGGTTTTCATAATGGGGCGTTGGGTACGGTTAACTTTACCATTAATAGCTACGGTAAAAATATGGAGGGCTCTTTGACACTGTTTTGTGAAAAGGGCAGTGTCAAAATTGGTGGGCAATATTTGAATGAGTTGGAGTATCAAAATATTGAAGATCACCTGGTGGAAGGGTTGCCTGAGGGGCGTCCACCCAATCAATATGGCCACTATGTGGGCTCGATGTCCAACCATGGCGCGGTCTATAATAATCTGGTCAGTGTGCTGACCGGGCAAGGGGTGATTGGTACTGCTGGTTTTGAAGGGCTGAAGACCGTGGAGATTATTGATAAAATTTATACGGCGGCCAAGCATGGCTGCCACGTTTAAACAGGTTGGTATTAAAGATGTCGTGTTTGGTGATCAGGTTGTCGTGATCGAACCTGCCAACTTATATGGTTGCCATATAGGTGATCATAGCTTTGTGGGGCCTTTTGTTGAGATCCAAAAAGGGGTCACCATTGGCAAACGCTGCCGTGTTCAATCCCACGCCTTTATCTGTGAACTGGTGAGCATGGGGGATGACTGCTTCATCTCCCACGGTGCCATGTTTGTAAATGACCTGTTTGCCCAGGGTGGCCCGGCAGGGGGGGATGTGAGCCAATGGAAGGCAACCCGGTTAGGTAGTCATGTCTCTATCGGGACCCATGCAACGGTGCTGCCGGTGACCATTTGTGATCATGTGGTGATTGGGGCGGGTGCTGTGGTGACAAAAGATATTGAACAGCCAGGTGTTTATGCAGGTAATCCGGCCCGTTTGATTCGTCCTTTAACGCTAGAATCAACTTCAATTGAGTAAGTGCCATGCAGTTTGTTGATCTTCTCGCTCAGCATCGATCCATTCAAGCTTCTTTGGATGCCGCCATCGATCATGTTATTACCACTTCATCTTTTATTCGGGGTCCTCATGTCGAGGCCTTTGAAGCTGGCTTTGCCCAGATGATGGGGGTAAAACACTGCGTCTCGTGCGGTAATGGTACCGATGCACTCTATATTGCCATGCATGCGCTGGGTTTGGACGCTGGGGATGAGGTCATTACCACAGCACATAGCTGGATTGCGACCAGTGAAACCATTACCCAAGCCGGTGGGCAGGTGGTTTTTTGTGATACAGAAGCCGACTATTTTTGTCTGGATGTTGAAAAACTGGCTGAAAAAATAACCCCCAAAACCCGTGGCATTATTGCTGTCCATCTGTATGGTCAGCCTGCCAACATGCCCGCTATTATGGCGTTGGCAAAAAAACACAATTTATGGGTGATTGAAGATGCGGCTCAGGCACACTTGGCTGAGCTGGACGGCCAAGTGGTGGGGAGCTTTGGGGATGTGGCAACCTTCTCCTTTTATCCGGGTAAAAATTTAGGGGCCATGGGGGACGCTGGGTGTTTGATTACCAACCAGGAGAAGCTGGCAGATCATGCCCGTTTGTTTGCCCGCCATGGGGGGAAGAACAATCATCAAATTGAGGGTATAAACAGCCGGATGGATGGGTTGCAGGCTGCTGTGCTCAATGTGAAAATGCCCCGTTTGGAGGGGTGGACCAAAGCACGGGAAGCTCTGGCTCAACGCTATGATGAAGCGTTGGTAGATCTTGCAGCCGTACAGACGCCGCAACGTCGTGGGGATTGTCGGCATGTGTATCATCTTTATGTGGTGCGTGCTCAGCAACGGGATGAACTACGGGCTTACCTCTCTAGCCTAGATATTCCCACCGCCATTAACTATCCCCAAGCACTGCCGTTTTACCCAGCCTATGCCCATTTGGGACATGTTCCAGCGGACTTCCCTGTGGCTTATGACCATGCACAGAGTATCCTTTCCCTTCCCATGCACCCTTACCTTAGTCAAGAGGATCAAGATCGTGTGGTGGAAAGTATGTATGCTTTTTATGCGCAGTAAATCAGATCGCGTCATCCTACAAAGGGGTAGGGTATGGCCCAAACTGATACCATGATTCGTCTGGCCATCGTATCCAGTCATCCCATTCAATATAACGCCCCCTTTTTTAAACATCTCAGCGCTCTACCTGAGATTGATCTACATGTTTTCTATAGCTGGCACGGTACGGCTGGGCAGAAAGATCCTGAGTTTGGCGAGACGATCCAGTGGGATATTCCGCTGCTTGAAGGGTATGCTCACCACTTTGTAGAAAACCATTCCAAAGACCCCGGAACCCACCATTTTAATGGTCTACACAATCCTGACATGGTGCCAGACCTTAAGGCCTGGAAGCCGGATGTTATTCTAATCTACGGCTGGCCCTTTCGTACCCATATAGGGGTTATGCGCTACTTTAAAGGGCGTGTACCTATTCTGTTTAGGGGGGATTCCAACCTGCTGTCCAGTGGTGGTTTTTTTAACTATAAAAGACGGGTGGTGCCTTGGCTTCGACACTGGGTTTTGCGTGGGGTCTACCGATATGTGGATGGCGTTTTACCTGTTGGTCAGCATAACGATGACTATTTTCGGGCCTTTCGCCTAGCTGAAGAGCGGCGTTTTTTTGTACCACATATGGTAGATAACCAACGCTTTGCAAAAGATCATGAGGCACGAACCGCTGAAGCACTGCAACGAAGGCGTCAGTTCGGTATAGGTGATGATGATGTTGTTGTGTTGTTTGCGGGTAAATTTGTTGATCACAAGCAGCCTCTACCCTTGTTGAAAGCGGTTCAGGCTGCCAATGCTCAATGTGGCGGCGGTTTGCACCTGCTGTTTGTGGGCAATGGTGTTCTGAAAGAGGCACTACAACAGCAGGCCCAAGGTGATGCCGCCATCCACTTTATGGATACAGCCAATCAACAATTTATGCCGACTGTCTACCGCATGGGAGATGTGATGGCACTACCCTCACGTTCCGAAACCTGGGGGTTGGCGGTGAATGAAGCGATGGCTTGTCAGAGGCCTGTCCTGGTTAGTAGCCGGGTAGGGTGTGCCCCTGATCTGGTGGTGCATGGTGAAACCGGTTTTCACTATACCTATGGTGAAGAGTCTCAAATCAGTACCATCCTGGCCGCTTTATCGGGTCAACGGCAGGCGCTGTTACAGATGGGGGAGGTGGGGTATCAACGCATCAAACAGTGGTCGTTTGAGCAAGGGGGCGTGGCGTTATTAAAAGCGCTACATGGGTTGCTGCGTTTAGGGCCTCGTTAACGGTTGCAACCGAGGGTACGGTTTATACTGGTAGGTGCTGGCGTGGGTCTGTAGAGAGAGCCCTGATTCATCCATACCATGGTTGAAGGGGTGCTTGCTTTGAAAGGGGCAGGGTGGCGTGTCTGGCTTGTTGTGCGCGGAACAGGGTGTAAAGAGGTTAAAGAGGGGTAGGGCGAGTTATACCCCTTGAGCGGGTTCCAGAGCGGGCGGTGTTGAATGGGGCTCGAATTTTCATTGAACGCGCGAAGCGCTGCTCTATAACATACTGTTAATGGCCCTGCCTTAAACCCTTAGGTGTGTGAGTGCCCTTTTTTTCATGCACGGAGATCTTTGTGTCTCGTCCCTCATGTATGGCAGCTTTTAAAGGGTGATTCCGGCGTTTTAAGGTCTTTTTGACATCTGTATCGGGATGTTTTGAGATGGCGCCCGCACTGGCGATGGGTCTGTTATCAGGAAGAAGGTATCTTCATGTGGTTTAAAAGAATTGTGAGCAGCAATTATACAGGCCTTTGTAATCGTTTAGAGGGGTTGGTGCTCTGCTTTGCCTGTGAGGATCAGTTTGGACATCAAGTCTGTATCGACTGGCCTGAGATGGATATGCTTGAGATCGAAGGGGCTCGGACGTGGCGTTATAACCCCATTGATAAGTGGATGGGGCTTAAAATACGGGACCCTTCTGCGGAGCTTTATCATCAACTGGGTAAGCATCGGGTCTTAATTCAACGGGGCACGGTTGGTGGGGATCCTGATGTGCTGGATCGTTACCTGCGACCGGCCATGGACCGGGTACGGTTGAAGGCCGCGGGGCGGGCAAGGTTACGTGAACTGTTTGCCCATGCGGGTGATGCGGTGGTGGTTGGGGTGCATATCCGACGGGGGGATTTTCAGCAAGGTGACCCTTCCCGCTATGATATTCACGCCACCCGTCATCCCCAGGTTCCTCTGTGGTGGTACCAGCACGCCATGGCGCAGATGAAAAAACGCTATGGTCAGGTGGCTTTTTTTCTAAGCCATAATAATCTCAGCTCTGAAGAAGAGGCGCTTTTACGCCAGGAATTTCAAGTTTTACCCTCATTGGCCACGGGCTCCTTTAATGCTGGAGGCGGCCACGCCTCGGCCTCCAACCCGGTTTTGGATCTGTTTGCCTTAGCCACCACACCTGTGGTGATTGCCACCCCCATGTCCAGCTTTTCTCACTATGCGGCCAATGTTTTGGGGCCAGCAAGTCTGGCCATTCAACCCTTGCCTGTGATGTCACAAGAGAAGCCCGGTTTTGGCATGAGTACCCTCTACAACCAGCGTGTTCCGGCTTGGTTTGATAGTCTGCGTGATGGGGGTAACTTTCAACCTATTGAATCACTGGATGATATGCCTGATCTGGAGCACAATCTCTTTTTGGATTGGCTCGATCATCACTAAGTTAGGGTGGGGGCTGCCAAGGTGTTTGGCAAGTGTTGCGCACCGTTTGCAGAATAAGCCCATATCATCGTACGAGACCGGAAGGTCGCCTAAGTCTTAATCATGTGCAGCTTAAGGGGTGGCGTGCTAGGATATGGGCTTTTCTGGCTAAGGCCTTTTAGTACTGCAGGGCCATACTCTGTAAGGTTGATTTTACTGTGCAACGAGATACCCAGCTTATCCGTCGTCTTTTGTCGCTCATCTGGCCTTTCCGCTGGTATTTGATCATTGCATTGCTCTGTATGGGGACGTTGGCTGGCACCAATGGGGCCATCGCCTTTATGGTGCAGCCCTTGGTTGACGATGTCTTTATGGAGAAGGATGCCGCCCTGGTTACGCTTATTCCCCTGGTGGTTATGGGGATCTTTATCGTTCGTGGGGTCTCCTTTTTTCTGCAATCTTACCTGATGAAAAGTTTGGGCTTTAAGATTGTTCGCCTGCTTCAAGTGCGTCTGTATAAAAAAATTCTGCATTTGGATATGGAGCGCTTTAGCTCAGAGCCAACCGGTAGTTTTATCTCCCGTATGATTTTTGATATTGACCAGCTAAAGCGGGTTGTCTCTACCTCTTTGGCGGATATCAGTCGTGAAGTTCTAACCGTTTTCTTTCTGTTTGGTGTGGTGATCTATCGGGCCGCTGAGCTCGCTTGGGTTTCGGTGTTAGGGGTGCCTCTAGCGGTGGTCCTGATCTACATCTTTGGCCGCAAAATGCGCAAGATCAGCCGTCGTCAGCAAGAGTTGATGGAGGATGTGACCAGCCATCTGGAGGAGACCATTGCCGGGGTGAAGGTGGTAAAAGCCTATAGCATGGAAGGCTACGAGCATGGGGTGTTTCGGCGGATCAGTCAGCGTGTGCTAAAGAATAATCTTCGCTCAGCCTTTATCGATTCGATCTCCAAGCCCTCTATTGATATGGTGGCGGGTATTGCCATCTCCCTGGTTGTTCTTACCTCTGCCCACGCCATTGTTAATGGGGAGACGACACCGGGTACACTCTTCTCCTTTTTAACCGCTTTAATGATGGCCTATAGCCCCCTAAAGCGCATCACCATGCTCTACAATGGTCTGCAAACCGGGTTGGCTGCTGCACAGCGTGTTTTTGAGCGTTTGGATCAAGAGCCCTTCATTGCCAATGCGGAAGGGGCCGGTAAGTTAAAGCCTTTGTCCCAGGAGCTGCGTTTTGAACAGCTCGGTTTTCACTATCAAGAGAGTGAAGGCCCTGTTCTGCATGAGATTGATCTGCATGTTAAGGTGGGAGAAAAAGTCGCGCTGGTGGGGCAGAGTGGTTGTGGTAAAAGCACCTTGGCCAACCTTGTACCCCGTTTTTATGAGGCCCAGCAGGGGCGGATTACCTTTGATGGGGTGGATATTCGTGATGTCACCATGAAATCTCTGCGCCAGCAGATTGCCATGGTGACCCAAGAGAATGTGCTCTTTAATGACAGTATTCGCAACAATGTGGCCTATGGCAAGTTAAGGGCCAGTGAAGATGAGGTGTGGGAAGCGCTGGCGGCGGCCAATGCCAAAGCCTTTGTTCAGCAGCTGCCCGATGGCTTGGATACCATGATTGGTAATAAAGGGGCTAAGCTCTCAGGTGGCCAGAGGCAGCGTATTGCCATTGCCAGAGCCTTGCTCAAACCCGCTTCTGTATTGATTTTGGATGAAGCGACCAGTGCGTTGGATAGTGAAAGTGAGCAGTTGGTGCAGGAGGCGCTGGATCGGCTGATGTCTCAGTACACCACGCTGGTTATTGCCCACCGTCTTTCGACCATTCGCAATGCTGACCGCATTGTGGTGATGCATGAAGGGCGTATTGTTGAGGTGGGCAATCATGAGACCCTGCTGGCCCATGGGGGAACCTATGCCAAGCTGTGTGAGATCCAGTTTGATACCCAGATGAAAAAGGGTTAAGCGGTGTGGTCTGTGATTAAAAGCTACGTTTCTCCCTTGGTGCTGGGGCTTGTGCTGCTGTTGGTGGTGGTGGAGGTGGCGGTAGATATCTTTGCCGCCTCGAGCAAGCAGGGGCGCTTTAGTTATGGGTATGATGAGGCTTCTGGGCTGAAAATTGAGGATGGCCAAGCCAAGCTGTATCGTACCGGTGGTCGCCGCTACCGTTCCCAGACATTTCCTTTGAAGAGCACGGCCCTACGTGTGGCCGTGGTTGGGGATTCGGTCCCAAGGGGGAATGGCCTCGGCAGCAGTTATGCTAAGCAGATTGAACCCGCATTGGCCGCCCACGGTGTTCAGGCACAGGGTATTAATGCCGCGGTTGCGGGGCAGGGGGCACGACGGCTGGCCCCCATTGTTTCCCAAATGATCCGGCTTAATAGTGACTGGGTTGTTTATCATTTAAATAGCTCCAATGAGTTTGAAGATGAGCGTGAGTGGAAGCGGGCCCAAGCCTTTACGGGGTGGAGCCCGGACAATTGGTTGATGAAGAGCTTTGTGGTGCGCCGGCTCTATGAAGCCAAAACGGAGCAGGTTTACTGGAAGTGGCTACCCAGAGCTCTGCGTGCCAGCCAAGTCGTGAGCGATGCCGATGCGGAAGTGCGGGCTATGACCAACCCACAGACCGTGGCCCGCTGGAACAAACGTTTGGCCCGCGTGACGGCGCAGACCGTTGAAAAGATGGTGGCTTCAGGTGTGAAGGTGATTTTAGTGGTGCAGGCCATCCGAGACCGTTCCAAGCCTGAGGGGCAGCGTTTGCAAGCGATTGATCATTTGGAAGTGTTGGCCAGTAGTCTGGCTGAAAAACATGATCAGGTGCAGGTTCTCTCCATGTACCATCTGTTCAAAGGTGAAAACCCAGATACCCTTTTTAAAGATGGCACCCACATGAAAAATCTTGGACATGAAAAAATGGCTCAGGCGCTGGCACAGCGTATTGTTCAAACCCCCTAGGGCGTGGGTCTGTTTTTCCTGCGTGGGCACTTGTGGGGGTGTGTAGGGTGTTGCTATACTTGCAGCGCCTGTGTCGCTTAGGTTTTTTGGATGCCCCTGGGGTGTGATCGTACAGGGTGATGCATCGCGGCACGGGGTAGGGCTCTACCTGAGAGGTTGAGCCTTTAATGATTTTGGAAATCAGGTAGATCCTCTGCGGTTTACCTTCCCCTGTTCGGAGGTCTCCGTACAGGGTCTTGCGTTGTACCTCTTCTGACCGAAAAGGAGGAACCAGGATGGTTCAGTTCGGTTCCCGCTCCGTGGGCGATGGCGCCCCCTGCTTTGTCACCTATGAGGCTGGTCCTACCCATGATGGGGTAGAGTCAGCTAAAAAACTGGTTCGCATGGCCGCTGAGGCTGGTGCAGATGCCGTCAAGTTCCAGATTCTGGATCCTGATCGTTTGGTGGCGGATCGTAAACAACTTTTCAGCTATCAGGTCCTGGTGGATAAAGAGACCGGTCAGTTGGAAGATGTCTCCGAGCCCCTGTATGACATCCTGTGCCGTCGGGCATTGAATAAGGATGAGTGGCGGGAGATTAAAAAAGCCTGCGATGCCCTGGATCTGGCCTTTTTTGCCACGGCTGGTTTTGAAGATGAGGTTAATTTTCTGGCGGAGTTGGGCTGTCACTCCATTAAAATTGCCTCGGCCGACGTGGATCATTTTCCGTTGATCAAACAAGCGGCCGCAACCGGTATGTGTCTGCAGCTGGATACCGGTAATGCCACCATCGGTGAGATTGAAGAGGCCATTGATATCATTCGCCAAACCGGTAATGAAGATATCATTATCCATCACTGCCCATCAGGTTATCCCGCGCGTCTGGAGAGCATTAACCTGAATGTTATTCCCACCCTGAAGCGTATGTTCCCCTACCCCGTTGCTTACTCGGACCATACACCGGGTTGGGAAATGGATGTGGCGGCCATTGCCATGGGGGCCAACTTGGTGGAAAAAACCATCACTGAGGATCGTACCACCCGCAGTGTTGAGCATGTGTTCTCACTAGAACCACCCGAAATGCGCCGCTTTATCGAAGTGCTGCGTGAGGTGGAGATCGCCATGGGACGCAGCCGCCGGGTCATGCATGAGGAAGAGAAAGAGAAGCGTAAACTGGTGCGGCGCTCCATCTGTGTTTCCAATGATGTTGCGGCTGGAACCGTATTGACAGAAGCTGATTTAACCTACCGTCGGCCTGGGTTGGGGATTTCCCCCAAGGAGCTAGACCGGGTGGTGGGTACCCGTTTGGCTGGCGATAAAAAGGCTGGTGAAGCACTGGCCTGGACCGATCTTTCTTGAGGTGGCTTGATGGCGCATCCCTCCATAGGTGTGATTGATTACAGCGTTGGTAATATCCGTTCGGTCATGAACGCCCTTAAAGAGATCGGTTTTGAGGGGACCCTTATTCATGATCCTGACCGTGTGGAGGATTTTGAACAGATTATCCTTCCTGGTGTTGGGGCGTTTGCCTCTGCGATGGATACCCTTAACAGCAGCGGGTTGGGGGATGCGTTAAGAGTACATGTGGACAAAGGGCGTAAGCTCATTGGTATTTGTCTGGGGATGCAGCTTTTGTGTGAGAGCTCTCTTGAAGAGGGGGAACATGCAGGGTTTGGTTGGATCCCTGGGCAAGTCGGTCCTTTTAGTCCAGAACATGGTTTGAAGATTCCCCATATGGGATGGAATGCCCTCCACCCAAGTGTGGAACATCCGCTATTTGAAGGGATTGAAGAAGGGGTGGATGTCTATTTTATCCATAGCTTCCATGCCAACCCTCTTCATAAAGCCCATGTTCTGGCGCAGTGTGAGTATGGTGACCGTTTTGCCGCAATTATTGGGCGGGATAATGTTTTGGGTATGCAGTTTCACCCAGAAAAAAGTCAAGCGGCGGGGCTGACCATGCTTAAAAATGCGCTGACCATTGATGCTTTCTCAGCTTAGGTAGTCTGTAATCTATGTTAAAACATCGTCTTATAGCCGTTTTGATCCTTCGTCATGGGCAGGTGGTGCAAAGTATTAAATTCCGCCATACCAATGTCATCCATGCGGAAGCGATGCATGCGGTCGAGGCCTTTAGTAAATGGTCTGTGGATGAGATCGTTATGCTCAACGTCACCAAGGAGCCTGACAGTCAGGCACGCTTTGCGGAAGTTGTGGCGGAGATCTCTGAACACTGCTTTGTCCCCTTGGCGGCTGGTGGGTGGGTGACCAATATGGATTATGCCCAGTCGTTGTTACGCAACGGGGCCGATAAGCTGGTGGTCAACTCCATTCTACACAACCAACCCGAACTGGTTCAGCAGCTCTCCGCCAAATATGGCCGACAGTGCATTGTTGGTTCCATGGATGTTAAACGCAATGACGAGGGGCTGGCGACCGTACGTGTTGACCGTGGTACCGTAGATACCGGTAAAGATGCCGTAAGTTGGACCAAACACGCGGAAACACTGGGGGTTGGTGAGCTGTTTGTGAACTCTATTGATCATGACGGAAACCGTAAAGGCTATGATCTGGAGACCATTGAGCAGGTCAGCGGGGCAACACAGATGCCTGTGATCGCCTTTGGTGGTGTTTTCCGTTGGGATCATCTGGTTGCAGGGTTAAATGCAGGGGCCGACGCCTGTGCAGCAGCCAATATTTTACACTATACCGAGCAGAGTACCCGCCGAGCTAAAGCGCATTTGGCGCGCAGTGGGATAGCTGTTCGCCAAGAGGGGCGTTGGTTGGTTTAAGCAACCAACCTTAGCGGCTGATTTGTAGGGGTGATTAAGCGCATCATGGTGTTTGGCCTGTCTACTGTTTAAGGATCTTGGTTTTAAGAAACTTAGGAGGCTGGGCTGGTGATGTTTTGCCAAATATACGAAGTCAAGATTGCGCATTCTTCACTTCGATAGAAAGATCGCTGGAACATAGGAAGAGAGTCTGTTCATGAAGTACTGTAACCGTTGTATGTATCCCGAAAATGCCAAGCCCACCATCATTTTAGATGAAGAAGGGGTGTGCTCGGGCTGCCGCTACCATGAGAGCCGTGGTCAGCTTGAGGTAAACTGGGATGAGCGGGAAGAGATGTTGCTGGAACTGGTGGATGAGGCCAAGCGCACCCGCCGGGAACGTGGTAACAGTCATGACTGTATTATTCCTGTGGGTGGCGGTAAGGACTCTCACTATCAGGTCTGGTTGTTAAAGGAAAAGTATGGTCTTAACCCGCTGTTGGTGACCTACAACCATGCTTTTAATACGCCAGCAGGTAACCGCAACCTGGAAAATTTGGTGCATAAGTCGGGTTGTGACATGGTGCGCTACACCATTGGTCTGGATGCCGCTCGCCGTCTGTCACGGCATATGGTTAAAACCGTAGGGGATATTACCTGGCACTACCACGCGGGTATCCGTACCTATCCGTTCCAGGCTGCTGTTCAATACAACATTCCCTTGGTCTTTTTGGGGGAGCATGGTTTTGCTGAGCTTACCGGCTTGGTCACGCTGGAAGATTTTGTTGAGCATACCAAGTGGACCCGTAAAGAGCACGATATGCGCGGTTATGAACCCCAAGATCTGATCGGTCATGAGGGGATTACTGAAAAGGATATTGCGCCCTTTATCTACCCCAGTGATGAAGATATTGCCCGTGTGGGTGTGCGGGGTCTATACATCAGTAATTTTGTAGACTGGAACGCCACCGACCATGCCCAGCATATGATCGATACCTGGGACTTTGGCACCATCACCTATAAACGAGAGCGCTCCTTTAACCTGCATGGCAAAATTGAAGATCATGCCAACGATGTGCATGACTACTTGAAGTATCTTAAATTTGGTTATGGTCGGGGTACCGACGATGCCAGCATGGAGGTCCGCCATGGCCGCATGACCCGTGAAGAGGGGCAGGCACTGGTTAAAGAGTACGATGCACGCACCCCGTCCACCCTGCCTATGTATTGTGATTTCATGGGCATGAGTGTGGAAGATTTCTACGGCTATATTGAGCCGATGCGGGATCTGGATATTTGGGAAAAGAGCAAAGATGGTGTCTGGACACCTAAGGATGCTGTGCACCGGCATGCGGCAACACCTGAGGTAGAAGCCGCCCGTGTTAAGCAGGTACCGGCCGATCAGCGGACTTTCTCTGATGGGTACCGTCACCTGTACTACAACCTGGATAACCCCCCGGTTAAGCATGGCGTACCGGTGTTGGATGAGTTCTCTCCCACCTTCCGCGTGATCTAAAGCGTGCAGATGGATCGCATGTGGTAAAAAAGAGGGCGCTCTGTTGGTGACAAGAGAGACGCCCTCTCTTTTTTTATAGAACCAATCCTCCTGATCAAAAGTGTGCGTCCTATGTCTAAACCGCGTAATCTCTGTCTTATTCCAGCCAAAGGGGGGTCGACCCGTCTTCGACAGAAGAATATTCGACACCTGGGTGGCCAGCCCTTAATCCAGTGGGCGTATGCCTCTGCTCAAGAGAGTGGTGTGTGTGACCGGATTATTCTCTCCACTGAATCGGAAGAGGTTGCCCGAGTCGCCCGTGGCTTGGGGTTGGATGTACCGTTTATGCGGCCTGAGCATTTGGCCAAAGACCCCGCAGGGGTTGTGGATGTAGCTTTGCATGCTCTGGATGTGTTGGCTGAGCAAGGGGAGCAGTATGAGCGCATTACGCTCCTATTACCGACCTGTCCTTTCCGAACCTCGGCCCATATTCGTGAAGCTTATGAGCTGTTTGATCAACGCAATGGTCAGTTTTTGATGAGTGTTTCCCCTTTTTCCCATACCCCATTTGCAGCGCAGCAGGTGGATGAGGCTGGGCATTTGGTGCCGGTTTTTCCTGAGCATGTGGGTAAAAGATCGCAGCAAATGCCGTCGGCTTACCGCCCGAATGGGGCGATCCATGTGCTGGATGTCCAGGCTTTTCAACAGGCCCGCTCGTACTATGCACAGCCCTTAATTCCCTACATAATGCCCATTGAAGCTTCAGTGGATATTGATGACGCCTTTGATCTGTTCATGGCCGAGCAGATGCTAAAAGGGGTGTCTGATACCATACCGAAGGTGTGATGGTTGAGCAGGGGGTTGGCTAACCGAGTGGGAGGCGGGTGAATCTGTTGGTCCAGCCCGCTGAGAGATGGCGGTTGTGTGGGGGCTGTTTGAACCGCGGTTTACGGCTCATGCAAACCGGCTGGCTTGGTGTCTGGGCGGTTAGACTCGGTGTGTGGCTGGCTGGTTGATGGGGGTGTTCTACTTGGGGTGGATTAGTATTTCTTGGGGTCTGGTGACGTGGCTCGAGAGTTGACAAATTAAGGGGTAGGGTGGTATTTTTTTTGGTTATCAAAGTGCTGGAATATGTCGTGGCGTTGATGGGCTTTAGGATTCTACCTGTCCACGCATACTGAGGGTTAAGCATTCAGGACCATAGCCCTGGTCGTCCGGCTCTATGTGTGAGCACTCCCGTTTTTGTTGCGCGATCTGCAGCAGGGGCGTAGATGGTTCTTTCCTCTTTTTCCCCTCTTGGGTGGTCGTTCTTACGTAAGATCCTGTTACTTCTCTCTTTTAGAGCCATTGCCTCTCACTGTGGCCATTTGCTTGTAAAGGCAGGGGTGACTTCAACAACACGTCGTTTTAACCACAAACTGGTTAAGGCAGACATCATTTATTGACAGAAAAAACCCGCTGTCTGTCTACGTTAGCTGCGTAATAGATGGCTGTGGTGGAGTAGAAAAATGGACCAGGACAAGGTCATTAAAGAGAAGGTTTCCGACCGGTTTGAGGCTTTTAAAAAAGCGACCCACTTTGTGGTCAAGCCTGAGTTTCCCCGTGAACTGCTCATTGAGGTTACCAACCATTGTAACCATGCCTGTACCTTTTGTGCGCATCGTATGATGACCCGTCCAAAAGGGGTGATGGCGCTGGATCTCTATGTTCGGCTTATTGAACAGGCCTATCAGACGGGCTCTCGTGAAATTGGGCTCTACGCCGGTGCTGAACCTTTGTTGTGCAAAGAGCTTGAGCAGTTTGTCTCAGAGGCCAAGCGTATTGGGTATGAATATATCTACACCACCACCAATGGTACTGGTGCAGGGCATGACCGGATCAAACGTATTATTGATGCGGGGCTGGACTCGATTAAATTTTCAGTCAATGGTGGTACCCGTGAGGTCTATCAAGCGGTTCATGGTGAAGATCATTTTGACCGGGTGTTGGAGACCATCCGCTTTGTGGATGGCTACCGCAAAGAGAATAAGCTCGATCTTAAGCTGTTTATCTCTTTTGTTGCCACCGATGAGAGCCGCCCTAGCTTTACCCAGTTAAAAGAGACCATCGGCGCATATGTCGATGATTTTTATCTGATCACTGCGGTGAATGTCTCGGGACAAAATCCTGAACTACCCATCGCAACTTTTGATCCCCACTGTGCCTTACCCTTTAACCGTATCTCCATCTCTTACGAAGGGTATATGCGGGTTTGCTGCAATGATTATCAGAACCTGCTGACCACAGAAGATCTATCCAGTATGTCTATGCTGGAGGCCTGGAACAGTCCGCGCATGCAAGAGATCCGTCGTCAGCATCTGGAAGATGATTGGAGCCCCAATCTGTGCCGTAACTGTGTGACCGGTGATAACAGTGAGGTTGAACCGCTCAATCCTGAGCTCAGCAAACATCCCATGATCCGATGACTAATAAACGTGTTGTTTTACTCGTAGATGACCGTAAACGAGACCTGAATTCACTGGCGTTGATTGCTCAGCACCTGAAAAAACAGGGTATCGACTGTTATTTACAGCCCTTGGAAGCGTTCCGTGCTTCGCTGTCCGCCTTTAAGCCCCATATGATTGTCTTTAATCATTTGGTGGCCAGTCATTTGGCGGATTTTTCACAGCGTATGTCGCAGATGGGCGTTAAGGTTGGGGTTTTGCCCAATGAAGGCTTGATGTACGACAAAGAAGAGATGGCCTACAATGCTGGGCGCTTTCATAGCAATGCCCATATGGATATCTTCTTCTGTTGGCACAAAGCCTTTAAACAGGCGCTGGAAGAGAGTGGTTTTGGTGAAACAACCCGGTTAGAGGTGGTGGGTGTGCCGCGCTTTGACCTGTGCTTTGAGCCCTGGGTTAATATTTATGAAACCGCCCCGCCACCCGAGGGCGAGCAGCCTCTGGTTCTGTTCTGTACCCGCTTTGTCTACGCCAAATATGCGGATATGCCCCCAGAAGCTGGGGATGCCCTGTTTGCAAATTGGAAAGATAAGATCAGTTATTACAAAGATTACTGGTCCATTATCAACGGTAACCACGCCAGTCGTGCCAAAGCGATGGCCTATCTTAAGCGGTTGGCGGAATCCGGCAAATTTCGGCTTATTTTACGCCCCCACCCCCGAGAAGATTTACAATTTTATCTCGACTTTCTGGCGGCTCTGCCTGCTGATGTGGCCAAGCGGGTCTCGTTTGATCCTGACTCTCCCATTGCTGCGTTGATTCACCGTTCCGACTTGGTGATGACCTGTGAAAAGTGCACCACAGGCTTGGAGAGCTGGGTGGTAAACCGACCCACCATGACCCTGGTGTTTGACCGCCACCCCATGTTCTATAGTGACGAACATGCCCAGATGGACTGTATCTGTGAAGATCTGGATGATGTGGTGGCGATGACCGAGGCACAAATGGTCGACGGGGCCCAAGCCAACTTCGAGGGTGAGCGACATGCCCACTTGAAGGAGTGGTGTGGTAACTTGGATGGGGATTCAACCGAGAAAATTGCCGACCTTATTGCCCAAACCTTACAGGGTGCTCCTGAGCCTGATTGGTCACAACTGACCTCTAGGGATCGGAGCCGTGGGTGGAAGTTGCAGCTTAAAAACCTGTTTAACCACCACTATGCGCATGACTATTTGTTGTCCATTAAGCGTTTGTTTAAACGCAGTGCCTACCATCAACGCTGGTTAACGCACACCAAAACCATTCGTCCATCTGACGTCAAACAGGCCAAGCAGCTGTTGGATGAGCTGTAACGATTAAACCGTATGGTTAGCGTATCTATTCTTCATCGGAGAACTTACGATTATGGACCATTTTACCACTTCTGGCGGGCGTAAAATTCCGTTCATTTCTGGGTACCGTGAAGGGCACCGGCGCAATTGGCGGTTTAAGACCAGCTGTAGTGCAACCCGTGGCAAAAAACGGGTCAACTTTCCGCTGACTTTTCAGGATATGTTCACCTATGGAATGATGGCCGATCTGTTAACACGTTTGGGTTTGTGGCAAGGCCGCAAATACAAACGTAGTTTGGATCTGGGGGGGGCCGAAGGGGTGGTCTCCAGCTTGTTGCGCGCCGAAGGTAAAGTGCGTACCAGTAGCTGTATTGATATTGTCGATTATCGTGGTGTATTTCCGGCTTGGTTACATGTGCTCTACCATTTGAAATACCGTTTTGATGTGGCTATTTCCAAATGGTTGCCGGTTCCGGCCAAGTGGCATGTGTTCCGTAAAAATATCAATAAATATGGTTACCACACCAACTTCCACTCATCGGTATGGAACCTGCGCTTACGACGGATGCCGGGTATTGATGAGTTTGTGGTGGGGGATCTGTATGATCAGAAAGAGCAGTATGATCTGATCACCGCCTTTAATGCCATCTGTTACTTCGATTATGACCGCCTGTTTGGCAAGGTCAGTGAGTTGTTAGAAGAAGATGGGGTGTTCTTTTTCTTGGCGGATTATTGGTGGTTTCCGGCCAACTCCACCACCATTTATGGTGATTTCCCCTACGCGTGTCAGCGGCTTGATCGTGAAGAGCTGGAACGCTACTTCCGTGAACACTACCCAGAGCATGCCGACGACATGTTAAATAAGTATGACTACTTCCATGAAGATGCCCGACGCCCAACGGTGGCAGATTATGTGGCGGCGGCTCAAAAGCATGGTCTCTCTTTGGCGGGTGCAGAGCGGCTCTACCCCAGTGAAGCATCCAACGATGGGCGTACCCCTGTTGTCCCGGCTGAGTTACAGCGCTATGCGGATGTCGATTTGAATGAAGTTCTGGAAGATATTCATCGCACCCGGCCCGATGTTACCCTGGAAGATCTGCACACCGTGCATGTTATGATGGCCTTTGTAAAACGTTCGGATAAATCAGAGAAGCTGGAAAGCCGCTTCGACAAAAGCTAAGACGCCCTTTGCGATTAAGGGGTAACGTGCGCTGACGTTGTGCAGAGCAATCGTGCATACGGTTTGTGTGGGTTGGCCTTGTGGTTTAGCCCCATCTATGCCACCCGTGTGGGTTGGATGGGGTGATGCTCATGCCTTGCTTAGGGCGCAAGTGATGCTCTATAGTTGCTTTCGTCAGCTTAAAGCGTGGTCCATGTGGGGGAGGTGCTTCTGCGCTGACCTGCTTTGAATAAGCGCGGCTGTTCTACCTGTTAAGCGCACTTTACCCGCCAAACATCATCCAGGATATGGCAGACATGCACATTCCAGATCACCGAGATCGTGAAGTTGCTCAGCGCTACTTCAAACCCTTTATCCCACATTTTCAGAACTGTAAAAATGTTTTGGAGGTTGCCTCAGGGCAGGGTTTTTTCCTAGAAGAGATGGTGGCGGCAAACATTCCTGCTCAGGGGTTGGAGCTGGATAAAGAGCTGTGTAAAAGCATGCAGGCCCGTGATCTGCCGATTGAACAAGGCGATCTGTTTGAGCGTCTTGCCAACCATACCGGCCCGGCCTTTGACGGATGTATGGCATCCCACATTGTGGAACATTTTCTTCCTGAACAGGTGGATCGGATGTTGGGGTTGCTCCATGGGGTCACCTCGGAAGGTGGGGTTTTGGTGCTGATTACCCCCAATATGGCCAACCTACGCCGGGCATCTGGCGACTTTTGGCGTGATCCCACCCATGTACGTCCATATCCGGTTTCCGCATTGAGTAAATTACTTCAGCGTAACGGATGGGAGGTTGTTTCCCATGGTGAGCACACCGATCGTGTGTTCTCATTAAAGCGGAAAGTGATCTATGGACTGCGCAACCTGTTGCTGGGTCGCTACTGGGGTGGGGATGATCTCTATGTTGTGGCACGTCGTGTTTAGCGGCTGCCTGTTCCCCTGTTTATTCAAAGGATTGGTACGCTTTTAATAGCTTGTCGACAGTTTGATCGACACTAAAGCGTGCCAGTATCCGTGCTTGGGCTGCTTTCCAGTCGCTCTCCCATGCTGGCCAGTTCTCCATTAACTGGCGCAGTGCTCGCGCAAAATCCTGACTATCATGGGTTTTGAACAAAAACCGTTCATCCTCGATCACCTGTTCAATAATACCACTTCGGCTACTCAACAGTGGTACCCCTGCCGCAATGACCTCCAGTGCGGCCATGCCAAAGCTCTCCTGCCTGGATGGATTAATCACCAGATCATAGCGCAACACGCGTTCTTGGAAGGCATCGGTAAAGCCTAAGAATTGAAAACGTTTTTCTTGGTGTCTCTCAAGTTTTAGGTCGTTACTGGCTGGATCTGGTGCATGGCCGGTAAAGTGAAACTCAACCGTGGGATCCAAGCCGTTCTGCTCCAGCTGAAAGACCGCATCTGTCAGGTCTGCCCATCCCTTCCAGTCCAGGTGAGAACCAATGACCAGAATACGTTTAGGGAACGCAGGGGCTTTGGCTTTAAGGGGTAGGAACTCAACGGGGTCAATGCCATCATGGATAAGGGCAAAGGGCCGGTTCTGGTCCCAACCGCATGCCCGTGCATGAAGTTCATCCCCAACCACAGAGACAAGATCAGGCCATTGGCAGTGATATTTAACGTAGTCACGCTGGGTCATGCCTGGAGAGCGGAGAAACAGCGCACTTTTGGCGTGGCACTGTTTGGCGGTTGCTTGGGTGAGCAGCCCTTCCCAATGATCATTGCCATGCACCCATAGGGGGTGTCGCTGCTTCTGCTGCAGTGCTTGGTGAACTGTGCGGGCAAACTGTCGGTTTTGCCACAGCCGCCCTTTTAGGGCGCGGGAGCGGGGAAAAGGCACTTGAAAATGGGTGACCCCCATTCGGTCACACTGTTCGGTAAACCACCCGGTAGAAGCGGTGACCACAATCGGGTTGCGTGCTTGTAGGCGGGGTTGCCCTAACAGGCGTGCCAAACAGGTTTGTGCCCCCCCTTTATTGGGGCGTTGTTGAATAAAAAGCAGGCAGGTGTTATTGGGCATGGTCTGCGCTCTCTTGTGCTTCCGGCACAACCGTCTCAGACTGTACGGTTGTGGCAAGTTCCAGAACCTCACTGACCTGTATCGCTTCCATACATGGGTAGGGCTTGCTCTTATCGCAGATAAACTGACGGGTTTTTTTGCAACTACAAGGGCCTAAGGCCAAGCGGTGTGGGGTCTGCCAAGGGGACCAGCTCCATTCAGAACTGGGGCCAAACAGGGCAACCGTAGGTGCTTGTACCGCAGCAGCCATATGCATGGCCACTGTATCTACCCCCATGAACAGTTGAGCACGCTCCATAACGTAAGCCAGTTCGCGTAGGTGCAACACACCAAGTATGGTGTGATGCTGCTGTTGGCAGTGTTGGGTGATGGCCAGTAGATCCTTATGCTCCTGCTCGCCTGGTCCAATGGAGAAGACCACCTGCAAACCCTGTTCGGTAGATAACCGGTCCGCGACCTCCGCCCAGCGTTCAGGAATCCACTGCTTAAAGCGCCAACGGCTGGTGGGGTGGATGACCACATAGGGGTGTTGCCAGGGAAAATCCGGTAGCTTTTGCTCGAGGGCAGGGCGATCAATGTCGGTATTGATCTGCAGCGGGCCAGGCTTGCCTTCAATAGACATAATCTCTGTGACGGTATTAAAGTCCTTCAAAACCTGATGTTCTCTGGCCCAGGCAAAATCAGAAAAAGCATTGAGCAGTTTGCGTTTCCAGCCCATCTCATTTCGCCACTGATTAACACCACGTACACGTGCACCGGACAGAAAAAGATAGACTTTTGCCCGGTCGGAGTTGGACAGGTCAAAGGCATAATCATAGCGATTGGTGAAGAGAATTTTGAGCAGCGCAAGATGTTCAGAAATCACTTGGCTTAAACGTCGGTTGTTACGATCCGGGCTGGCCACGGCAATCAAATGCCGTATATCCGGATTATTTTGCAAAACCCCCTCACATTGACGCCGTACCACCACATCAATGGCGCAATCTGGGTAGCGCGATTTTAAAAAACGGATGGTTGGGGTCAGGATCAGCGTGTCACCGATATGGTTGAGCTTCACCAATAAAAACGCTTGCATAGGTGTGGCCTTACAGGTTTATCAATCATCGATTTTTCATACTTTACGCGCTCAGCTATGAAAATACCATGGTACCCATAGAGCTGCTTTGAGCCGAGTATAGTCACTGTGTACGAATCTTGCTAGAAATCAGCAAGGTTATGCTGGTTGAATAGAAGCGTGTTGTGTGCCAGGTAGAGTTGTTGGTTGCGTCGACACCATGTCGAGATGGACGAAATTATGAAGCGAATTGCACTGTTTATCTTAAAGTTGGCGATTGCCTCGGCAGCCATTATCTGGTTGATCCAAGAGGATAAACTGGATTTAGGTGCCATCCCGGCGCTATTGGATGCCCCCATGACCATGGTCATGGCAATGGTCCTACTGCTCAGTGCTTTTTTTGTGGCGGCCTTTCGTTGGTGGCTGCTTATGCGCATTAAACAGCTGGGGGTGAGCCTGCTCTCATCGGTACAAATTGTATTTATTACCAACTTTTTCACCACCTTTATGCCTGGTGGTATGTTGACGGCTGACCTTGTACGGGCGGGGTATACGTTTCAAAATGCCCCAGAAAAACGTACAGAAGGTGCCGTTTCCATATTTGCGGACCGCTTTGTAGCTCTGTTTTCCATTTTTTGTATTGGAACCGTCGTTGGTATCTTTCAGCAAGAAAACTTAGCGCAGCAGCCTATTTTAAATGCTTTATGGTGGGTCTGCGTGCTCTCTATTACACTGTTGCCCGTCACGTTTGTGGTGCTGTATCGGCTGGCAAGGCGGGTGGTCTATTTTCAAAGAATTGTGAATGGTGAGTTAAAAGGGCCGATCTACAGCATTATTCAACGTATGGTACAGGCGGGGCGTATCTATCGGCGTAATATGCTTACGCTGTTAATTGTCCTGTTGCTCTCCATGGTTATGCACACCTTGGCTGTTGGTACCTTTATCCTCTTTTCCAGTGTGGTTGTCCCGGGTGCTCCGCTGGATAGTTTGGATTATCTCTTTGCCGCACCGTGGGCTTGGATTGCAACTCTGTTGCCTGTCTCCCCTGGTGGGCTCGGGGTGGGTGAGGCCGCTTTTGACCAAGTGTGCCGTATGCTGGATGGGGGCAGTGTGATCTTTAGCTATGCTTCACTGTATTTAGCATTCCGCATTCTTTCTGCCATCTGTTCCCTGCCGGGTGTGGTGATCTATCTGCTCTATCGTAGCCGTGTTCAGTCGGCCATTGATGAGGGTGGGGCTTCCAGCTAAAAGGGGGCGTCGGCAATAGGGGGGGGAGGTTGTTGTCCCCTATGGTTTTTTTTCTAGATCAGGAACGACCCTTAATTGCTGATGGATATCTCTGTCGGCGTATGTTCTTGGTGGTGTTTAGGTTGTTACGAAGGTCGTTGTGGTAGGTTCAAGCGCGCTGGCAAAGCTGTTTAAGGGCAGCAACAACCCGATCAACATCTTCTTCTTGCATAGCCGGGTAGAGGGGCAGGGAGAGACAGCCTGCATAATAGTGATCGGCACCCGGTAGCTCCCAAGATCCCAGTTTTTGATAATAAGGTTGGCGATGCACCGGTAGATAATGAACCTGTGTACCAATACCTTCTGCGCGTAAAGCCTGCATAACCTCAGAACGGGATAATCCCAGCTGATCAAAATGTATACAGACCGCATACAGGTGCAGTGCGGGTTGGTTCTGCTTGGTGATAGGCGTTGGGGTTATGAGGGGGGCAAGGGGGGCCAGCTTTTGAGTGTAAAGCTGCGTAAGATGTTGGCGCGCTTGGACAAAACGGTCCAACTTGCCCAGCTGGCTTAACCCCAAAGCACAGTGTAGGTCACTGGCCCGATAGTTAAAGCCGGGTTGGTGCATCTCATAATACCAAGGGTTGGCTTGCCCTTGATCATCCAGGGCCTCCTGGGGCTGAATAAACGCTTCGACATCACGAACCATACCGTGATTACGGAAGTCGGATAAGCGCTTGGCCAACTTGGCATTATGGGTCGTAATGGCGCCACCTTCCCCCATGGCAACCGTTTTAACCGGATGAAATGAAAAAACGGTCATATCTGAATAGCGACATGCCCCGGCCTGATGCGCGGTTTCCCCCAACTGCAGGCTACCTAGCGCATGGCAGGCATCTTCAATAACCACCATATCATGGGCTTGGGCACGGTGATGGATCTGCGCCAGATCTGGGCAGATTTGACCGTTTAAATGCACAGGTAGCACCGCACGCAGCTTGCGGTCTCCAGCTTTTTGTAGAGCCTGAGCAAAGGTTTGGTCGGTCATCAACCCCGTGTGTGGATCAACATCACAAAACAGTACATCTGCCCCCACATAGCGTGCGGCATTGGCGGTCGCCAGGAAGGTGAGGGTGGGTACCACCACCGCATCCCCCGGGCCAATGTCCAAGGCCAGCATGGTCAAATGGAGCGCTGCAGTACCATTGGCACATGCCACCGCATAGGTGGCATCAACCTTGGTAGCCAGGGCCTCTTCAAATGCTGTAACAGCAGGACCCCCGGTCAGCCAATCGCCCTTAAGTACCTGGGTGACCGCCGCGATGTCATCCTCTTCAATGGTTTGGCGACCATAGGGTAAAAAAGGGCGGTTGCTACTCATTTTTTGCTCTGACCAATCATGGTGAAGAGGTTTTCAGAATCCAACCACTCACTGTTGTTGTCACTGGTATAGCTAAAGCCTTCGGTAACCAGCTTTCCTTGATCTTCCAGGAAAGAGGTGCGTGGCCAGCCAACCATAATGGGTTCAATCACATAGCGATCATCCAGCTCAACCGTATTACGGGAGTCATCTTCGGTGATCATCACTTCGTGCAGCTTTTCCCCTGGGCGAATGCCCACCGTTTTGTGGGGGGTGCCAGGTGCCAAGGCTTTGGCCAGATCCACAACCCGCATGCTGGGGATTTTAGGAATAAAGACTTCACCACCACGCATGATGGAAAGGCTGGAAAGAACAAAGTTAACCCCCTGTTCCAGCGTAATCCAAAAACGGGTCATACGGGGGTCGGTGATGGGCAGTTCTTTAATGCCATCTTCCACCAAACGTTGGAAGAAGGGGACTACAGAACCACGGGAACCCACCACGTTGCCATAGCGAACCACAGAAAAACGGGTGCCGATGTTGCCACTCATATGATTCGCGGCCACAAAAATTTTATCTGAGGCCAACTTACTGGCCCCGTAGAGATTGATCGGGCTTGCCGCTTTATCGGTTGAAAGGGCAATAACCCGCTTCACGCCATTAGCCAGAGAGGCTTGAACCACATTTTCGGCCCCCATGATATTGGTATGGATGCACTCCATGGGGTTGTACTCTGCCGTTGGTACCTGCTTCATGGCGGCGGCATGGATCACATAATCCACTTCCCGCAAGGCGGTCTCTAAACGGGAACGATCCCGGACATCACCAATAAAAAAGCGGAGGCAGCTATGGCCAGCCAGCTCAGGATCATTTTGCATTTCATACTGCTTAAGCTCATCACGGGAGAAGATGATCAACCGCTTAGGCTTGCAGATCTTTAGCAGCTTTTTAATGAAATAGCGGCCAAAAGAGCCCGTGCCTCCCGTTACCAGGATCGTCTGATTGTTAAGGTCAATATCGTGATCAAAAGGGCGGATCATGGGATTTGGCATCACACAGGCTCACTCTATATTTCGAACACCTATCTCGCCTTGCAGAGGAAGCAAAAGGGAGAGATCGGCTAGGGCCAATATCGTACACCAAAGGTTGGCAATCACAGTGGTGGACGAAAGAATTGGCCGATTATAGCGGAAACAGAGGGGCTTTGACAAAGAGGGTTCTGTGTCACGCCTGAGAAAGAGAGAAGCTTGGGGGCAGTAACTGCGCCAAAGTGAGCATGGGAATAAGCTCTGGTACCACGTGATGACGGTGTTTCTTTAAAAAACTGGGGAGCTGATCGGGTGGCAGGCAGGCCAGCTGTTGATACTCTTGGGTACCCCGCTGTTGCTGGGATTGCATAATGGCCTGGGCGTTGAGGTTGGTTGAGAGTTTATAGAGCAGATCATGCACCCCATTTTCTCGGTTGCCAACCAAACCTAATAGGGTCGAGGCATGGCACTGCTCAGCCTGTAAGCCCAACTCTTCACGCAACTCTTCATACAAGGCACCTTGGGGATCCGGCTGATTAACCCCACCGGCGGGTGCCAGCTCCCAGTGCAGAGGGTTGGTGATGACATGCTCGGATCGTTGACCCAAAATAATACCATCCTGACAATGGAGTAGGGCGGTGACCGCCAAAGGTTGAATACTCAACCCTTGCTCTGCCCAGTGGGGGTTGTGTAGGCGGGCCACATAGTAACGATAACGGCTAGGTTGAATAAGCAGCTGCTGCGGGCTGATCTCTGCCAAATGGTAAAGGGGGCCATCTGTCAGGGCCTCTCCCCGTTGTTGTCGTTGGGTTTGCCACACCTGATCCACCTTGACCTGTATGGCCGCTGGGCAGAGATAAGGGGCTGCCGCCAGCTCAACTTTGGGGGGGTGCGAAAAAGCATGGCATGTAAAAAGAGGGGGAGAAACCTGCTCGGCCGGGCTCAATAGGGTATCCTCTGGCTTAAAGGTCGTGAGAGGTTAAGGTTGTAAGCGCAAAGGTGCGGTGTCATAGCTCTCTTTAGCGAACACTGTCCCACCGCTTGTTGCTGTCGGAACGGCTATGGTAGCATAGGCCCCTAAAAAGTTTAAACAACGCCTGCGTTAAGGGCGCTCAATTTCTACCGATGGATCTGTCGTGATACAAGAGCAACAAAAGCGTTTATTAGTCGTAGCGGCCCATCCAGATGATGAAGTGTTGGGGTGCGGTGCCACGGTAGCCAAGCTACAGCACCAAGGTTGGCAAGCGACCTTGGTGTTGATGACCCAAGGGGTGGGTGGGCGAGCAGAGTCCGCCGATGCCCTGGATGAGCATCATCGAGCTGCCCAGCAACAGTTGGCGGTGGAGCGGGATAATGCCGCCCGTCAGTTGGGCTTTGAGCAGGTCATCAGTTTTGATTTCCCGGACAACCGGATGGATACCGTAGCCAAAGCTGATATCGCCCACCAGGTGGCCCATGTGGTGGCCCAAGTAAAGCCTGATCTGGTTTTTACCCACCACCCTGGCGACTATAATTGGGACCATACCTGCACCTTTGAAGCGGTAATGATGGGGGCGCGGTGTAATCCCCCTGATTTTTCCCCCGCTGAAATCCGTACTTTTGAGGTGCTGTCGTCAACAGAAAGGGCATGGCATCAGGCGGCAACGACCTTTATGCCCAACTGTTGGGTGGATGTGGCGCAAACCCTGGAACACAAATGTCAGGCTTTGCAGTGTTATCAGTCTGAACTAAGGAACTACCCGCACCCTAGAAGTGTAGACGGGGTGAGAAACCTCGCCCGCAAACGTGGGAATGAGGTGGGTATTGAGTATGCTGAGGCATTTCATGTAGTAAGGCGGGTGGAGAGATAGCATGGCGCGTGTCATCGTGATCGGTGGGATTGAGAGCACCTACCGTAATGCTCAGGTGTTGCATGAGTTGGGGGAGGAGATTGTGATGTTCTACACCCGCTCTGCCCAAACACCGGGCTGGGAGGGGGTGGATATGATTGATGAATCCCGCTATCCCTTTGCCGCTTCGGTGCCTAAAACCCTGGTGCAAGGGAGCATTAATGACCATGTTCAGGAGATGGTGGCGTTGCAGCCGGATGTCATTTACTCCTTGGGCTGGCAGCAAATTTATGGTTCTGAGCTGTTGGGTGTCTGCCCCGTCATTGGTATTCATGAGAGTCTGCTGCCTGCAGGGGCAGGGGCTGTGCCTCTGGCCAATGCCATTTTAAACGATTTTGAACAAACCGGTTGTACGCTGTTCTGGCTGGATGGTGGTATGGATACTGGCCCTATCATTGGTCAGTTAAAAATGCAGCATAGTCCACAGACCGCCAATGCCACACAGCTCTATGAGGAGGGTATGGAGATCGGCGCAGACCTGCTGCGCATGTATGTGCCCCATATTAACAGTGGCCGTGCCCCGGCTATCGCCCAGGATCTAACCCAGCGCACCGTTTTTGGCAAAGTGTGTTGGCAGGACTGGCCCCAGGAGAGATTAAACCGTGCAAGAGTCTACCCCTACACCTGAATCCATCTCCTTTGAGCTGTGTGCCCCGGTCCAGGAGCATGCCAGGCAGGTGATGGATTGGCGAAATGATCCTGTTACCCTCACGATGTTCTACCATCGGGAGCCGAAGGTGTGGGAACAGTTCTGGCCGGAGTATCGGGATACCTATTTTAATGAGGCTGTACGCCCCCTGTTTGCGCTTTACCAGGGTAGACGGGTTGCCTTTGTTCGGTTTTGTCATGCACCCCACCCCCAAGACTTGGCTGGCCCCTGTGTGGATATCTCGATCAACATCGACCCAAAGCAACGTGGCCGTGGCTTGGCAACCCCCATTTTACAGGCGGCTTCCACCCATTTGCGACGTCAGGGGATCGATGCGGTTGTGGCCGAGGTAAGGCAGGAAAATAGCGCGTCATCCCGGGCCTTTGCCAAAGCGGGTTACCACCCATTGGGGGCAACGGTTAAAACCATTGCCGATACCGCAGAGCAGGCTAAGATTGAGCGTTATGTGCATGAGTTGGTAGACCCTTTTTGGCGCAAACAGGGGGTGTATGTTATTGCCGAGGCTGGTTCTAACTGGCGTATGGGCCATGCAGCGCGGGATCTGGCCATGGGGCGGGCACTGATTGATGCCGCGGTCGAGAGTGGTTCAGATGCGGTTAAATTTCAGACCTACCGCCCTGAAAGTGTCTATGTGGCCAACGCTGGGCAGTCTAACTATCTGGCGGAATCTGGCATTAAACAGGATATTAGTGAGATTTTTGCGGATCTGGCGATGCCTTATGAGATGCTGGAAGATCTGGCCAACTATTGTAAAAAAGTGGGTATTCAGTTTCTCTCCACCGGTTTTTCTGAAGCGGATTTTAAGGCCATTGATCCATGGGTGGATCTGCACAAAATTGCCTCTTACGAAATTAGCCATATGCGTTTGATCGATCTGGCGGCTAAGTCGGGTAAACCCTTGGTGCTCTCCACGGGGGCCTCAGCTCCCGAAGATATCGCCTGGGCGGTGGATCGTTACCATCAACAAGGGGGGCGTGATCTGTGCTTGCTTCAGTGTACCGCCAAATACCCTGCACCCTTAAGCAGCGTAAACAGCGCGGTGCTGCCTTGGTTACGACAGCAATATGGCGTCAGTGTCGGCTTGTCGGATCATAGCCGCGACCCTGTGGCGGCACCGGTAGCTGCGGTGGCACAAGGGGCACGCATTATTGAAAAACACTACACGTTACATAACGCACTGCCGGGGCCAGATCATAGTTTTGCCGTGACTGCTGAAGAGTTGAAAATCATGGTCACCCGCATTCGTGAGGCTGAAGAGGTTAGGGGGAGTGGTGTCAAACGTGTGCTGGGCGAAGAGAAGGAGCTGGCCGCTTTTGCGCGGCGTGGGGTGCAGGCGCTGGTGGATATTGCCCCTGGGGAGATGTTGGAAGAGGGTAAGAATGTCGATATTCTCCGGCCGGGTAATCAACCGCTTGGGGTACACCCTCGGCAGCTTGAGAAGATGGAAGGGCGCTGTGCTAAACGGGCCATACAGGCTGGTGAAGGCGTACAAGCTGAGGATTGGTCGTGACCACCAAGCGTGGTCTGTTCCTAGACCTGGATGGAACCTTAGCGGACTCTTTACCGGTCATGCGCGGAATTTATGGCGCGTTTTTAGCCCATTATGGTGTGCAGGGGTGTGATGAGGAGTTTCAGCGTCTTAATGGTCCCCCACTGAATAAAGTGTGTGAATATCTGAAGCAGACCCACGGGCTTGTGGAGGGTTTGGCCCTGTTACAGGCGCGCTATGAGGGGTTGCTTAAAGAGGCCCCTGCTCAAATTTCTCCCGCCCAAGGGGCCAAAGAGGTCCTGGAGTGGGCCAAACAGAAGGGGTGGAGCATTGTGGTGGTGACCTCCAGTGCGCATGCCCATACTCAGACATGGCTTGAGCAATGTGCGTTATCCCCATGGATTGATGGAATTGTGGGGGGGGATGATGTCGTGCAGGGTAAGCCGCATCCAGAGCCTTACCTCCAAGGGATTAATATGATCCAAGCGGATATTGACCGTAGCTTGGCTGTGGAAGATTCTCTTCAGGGTGCCCAAGCAGCTTTGCAAGCAGGTCTTAAAACCCTACGCATCCTGCCGGAACCATCACACGCTAGCGGTGTGAGTAACCTCTATGAAATTGCCTCTTTTCAGCAGTTGATCAAACATCTTTAAATCTCAGTAACTGCCTGCTTTTTAGGCTTTCAGATACGCATGTACAGGGTTGGGTGGGTCTGCTATTCTGACTGTCGGAGTGGTGGTGTGTTGCTGCGCCATTATTTAAAGGCGTCATGGCAGAAGGAAAGCGTGCTCATGCAATTCTCATGGTTGCGTCTGTTTGGTTTGTTTGTATGGCTTTTGCTCTGTTTGCCAAGTGAACTTTTGGCTTCGCCCGCAGCGCATGCGGCAGGCGTGCATACGGCGACCCCCCATCACCGAGTTGCGTTACTGATTCCCCGCAAAGACCCTTTTTGGCATCGCCTTAGCCAATTTACCCAGAAAGCAGCCAAAGATCTGGGTGTGACCCTGCACATCTACAACTTTCAAGACAGTGCCCAAACTCTGTTAGAGCGGACCAAAACAGCCCTGAAAGTTGGTGTTGACGGGCTTATTCTACCCGGCTATCGGGGCGGTGCTGAACAGGCCTTGGCCGCGGCAGATGGCGCGGGGGTCCCAACAATTCTGATCAATGCCCCCCTGGCGGACTATCAACAGCAGCCCCGTACCCATTATCGCCATTGGCTCGGTAGTGTGTTGCCCGATGATCGACAAGCTGGTCACGCCTTGATCCGGCAGTTGGTGATGCTGGGTCAAGAAAAAGGTTTGCAGCCCATCCAGGTATTGGCCATTGAGGGTAATGCCGCGGATGCTTCATCCCGTGATCGGGTGCAGGGTTTACGGCGTTTTCTCTCCAGCTTTCCTGACGGGCAGGTCAAACTCACCTTGGTTGAAGGTGACTGGGACCCGGCACAGGCTGTGGTGCAGTTGGATAAAGCGTGGAAGGAAAACCCCCATTTTAACCTGATCTGGTGTGCCAATGATCATATGGCGCGGGGGGTGGCTGATCGGATTGTTGAAATGGATCTGCCGATACCTCCCCTTGTGGGTGGGGTGGATTGGGATGAAGAGAGTGTTGAATATCTGCAACAAGGTAAGCTGGCGGTTAGTGTCGGGGGCCATTTTTTAGATGGTGCCTGGGCGTTGGTCATGTTGCATGATTATTTGAGTGGGGTGGATTTTGCCCATCAGCAGTTGGTGTATGACTCGTTAATGGTCGCCGCCACAGGAACCAATATTGAGCGATACCAACCCTTTTTTGGGCAGGAAACCCAAGATTTTGATTTTTCAAAATACTCTCTGGTTGATGAGCCGGACAGGTTTGCTTATGTCTTTGATCTTCAAACCGCGTATAAGCGTAACCAGCGTCATGGGCAATCATCAAAAATTGCGCTTAAACTGGAACCTAAACAGCTTGAGTGGCTTCAGCAGCAACAGCGCATTCGTATTGGATTAATGCAAGGGTGGGCGCCTGTTGCTTTTAAAGGTCGTACCGGTCAGCCCAGTGGTATCAGTGCCTCCATTTTGGAGGCGATCAATCAACGCTTGGGTGGGCAGATTAAAGTAGTTTCTGCGCCATGGCCCAGCTTGTTGGAGGATCTTAAACAAAAGCGTATCGATGGGCTTATGGATATCACGCCAAACTCAGAGCGTGAAGGTTGGATTGATTTTACTAAGCCTTATTTAAGCATCCCTCATGTCATTGTCGGTAAGCGAACCCGCACAGACCTTGGCTCATTGGAGGCGTTACAGGGTAAAAAATTGGCCCTGGAGGCTGGTTTTGGCAGCCGGGTTGAGTTGAGGACGCGGTTTCCCTCTATTGAGATCCTCTCCTACCCAGGAACAAGCGCCGCCTTAGAAGCGGTTGCTCGGGGGGAGGTGGATGCTTATGTGGGTAACCGTGCGGTGGCCCTGCATCTGATCTCGCAAAAACTTTTACACAGCTTGGCCCCTTTGGGTGTGGCCACCAAAGAACCCTCTGTTTTGCACATCGGTGTGCAAAAATCCATGCCGCAACTGGTGGGGATTTTACAAAAAGCGTTGGATGATCTGAGTGATGAGCAGATGCATGCCATCATGCAACGCTGGGTACCTGCCCAACCGGTGGTTGAACCCGTACAACAGGACGCCCTGTTAGATGTACCTTTAATGCAGGTCGCCTTGATACTGCTGGGCACGCTGGCTTTGGTGGCTCTGTTCATTACCCGGGTGATCCGGCGTTATTCTGATGATGCGGTCTTGCTGTTGAGTAGTCGCCGTATCCGTACCTTTGGTTCCTTGGGAGTGGTCAGTTTTATCGCCATGGCCATTTTACTCTCCTGGTGGGGGCTGAACATTCAGGAAAATCAATATAAACAACGAGTTGGTCAGGGTTTGCAGGTTGCCTTAAATACCACAAGTCATGCCTTGGGGTTATGGCTGGAAGGTATGTCGACCCACCATCAACAGCTGACAACCAATCCACAACTGATCCGTCTGGCGCGGCAATTAAACCGTGACCTACCACAGATGGAGCGCATTCATACCATTACCCAGCTGCGCCGACATTTGAGTAGCCATGGCCACCAGGCTTTGGGGTTCGCGGTGATGAATGATCAAGGCAAACTGTTGGCCCACACCGGTCAAGGTGCGCTCTTTGAACCCATTCAACACACCCAGGGTTGGCAGCAAGCCAAACTGGCTTTTGTGGGCGGGATACAGGTTATTCCCCAGTTAATGCCCCTTAAACAAAAAGGGGCTCCAAAGGGTGAGGCACACCTGAAAAGTGTGGTGTACTTGGCAGCCCCGGTGGGCTTTGGTCAGGAGCGCACGCTACTTCTCATGGCCATTGATGCCAGTGAAGTGTTGACCCGCATTACCAACCAGACACGTTCGCTGGATAGTGGTGAAACCTATTTGATGGACACCATGGGGCGTATGGTGACCAACTCCCGCTTTTTAGACGCGTTGCATCGTTTGGGGCGTGTTCCAAAAACACTTAAGAGTTCTGTTGGTTTACGGTTGGCTGCGGATGATAATCCAGACTCTCCTCTTATCTACTCTGCGGCTCAGACCTTGGCAGGCAAAACGGGCATGGCGCTGGATGGTTATCTGGATTATCGCAACTTTCCGGTACTGGGGGCGTGGCGCTGGAATGAACAGCTCAAAATGGGGTTGATCACAGAGCTGGACTTTGAAGAGGCCATGGCCCCTTTTAAGGCTTTTCGTGGCATGGTTGTCACGGTTTTGGGTTTTACCATCGTACTGGCGCTGACCTTAACCGGTTTAACCTTGTGGATGAGTGCCCGGGCCAACCGCTCTTTGTTGCAGGCACGTGATGAGCTTGAACAAAAGGTTGAAGTGCGAACCCAGGAGCTGGAGGCACTTAGTGGGCATTTAAAACAGGCCTTATCCAGTATGTCTGATGGGCTGTTTATGTTGGATGATGACCTGAAGTTTGTGCTCTACAACCAGCGCTATGTGCAGCTGCTTCATCTTCCAGAAGATATGGTCAAAGTTGGCGCATCAATTGAGCCGATCATTCACTATTTGGTTGAGCGTGGGGACTATGGGGATCAAGCCCATGCTCATTTTGTGAAAGAGCGGTTGCACACCCTAAAACAGCGGCAAGAACTCCGTTTAGAGCTCAACCTGCCACAGGGTCGGGTGGTGGATATTCGTCAATCGCCCACAGATACCGGGGGGTTGGTGGTCACCCTGACAGATATCTCCGATTCACGGATTAGTGCCAAAGCCATTGAAGAGCGGGAAGAGCGGTTGAACTTGGCCCTGGCCGGGGGGGACCTTGGGTTCTGGGATGTGGATCTGGTCACTGGTGAGACCATAGTCAATGATCGCTACCGGGAGATTTTTGGTACCCCCCGTGAGGGCACTCAATCTCACCGGGATCTATGGTTGGAGACCATCCACCCCGAAGATCGTGACCGTGTATTACAGCAGGGCCAAGCCTACCGGGATGGGTCTATATCCAGCTACCATGTGGAGTATCGTGGGGTTAAAGATAATGATGTGCATTGGTTGGTCTCCAAAGGGGCTGCGGTTGCCTGGAATACGGACGGCACTGTCGCCCGCATGGTGGGAACCGTTGCTGACTTTACGGCACGCAAACGCATGCAGGATGCTTTGGCAGAGTCGGAGCAGCGTAGCCGTTTGATCTTGAGTTCCGTGACCGATGGTATCTTTGGCCTGGATACCGAAGGGCGTACGACCTTTGTGAACCCTGCTGCGGCTCAATTGTTGGGGTATAGCCAGGAGGAGCTGGTCGGGGAGCGTATGCATGCGATGGTGCACCACGCCTATCCCGATGGTCGTGAGTACCCGGTTGAAAAATGCCCCATGCGCCATGCAGCAACCCGTGGGGACTCTACCGAGGTCACCGATGAAGTGTTGTGGAAACGGGACAAAAGCAGCTTGCCGGTTGAGTATAGTGCCGTGCCCATGCTTAAAGAGGGCGAAGTGGTGGGGGCTGTGGTGGTTTTCCGAGATATTACCAAGCGCTTGGAGACCGAAGCCCGCCTAAAAGCCCGAGAAAAACAGTTCCGCACACTGCTGGAATCCACACCAGACCCCATGGTGGTGGTGGATGCTAAAGGGCGGATTAACACCATTAACCGTCGCTCAGAAGAGCTGTTTGGTTATACGCGTGAGGCTCTGTTGGGTCAGCCTGTAGAGCTGTTGATTCCTGAATCCGTCCGCTTTGAGCATATTGCCAAACGTCGGGACTATATGGCGCATCCTCATGCCAGAGCCATGGGGGAGGGCATGGAGCTGATGGCGGTGCATAAACAGGGGCATAAAATCCCCGTGGAGGTCTCTCTGAGCCCGATTGAGACGGATGATGGCCTGTTGGTGGCCAGCTCTTTGCGGGATATCCGTGCCAGGAAAGAGGCCGAGCAGCAGCTTAAAGAAGCTGACATGTACAAAGCACGTATGTCGGAAGTAGAGCGGTTTAACCTGCTTGCTGTGGACCGTGAACAGCGTATTGTTGAGCTTAAGCAAGAAGTTAATCATCTTAATGAAATACAGGGTTTAACGGTGCGTTATGACTCTGTTGCTGCTCAGAACTCCGTGCTTGGTGACATGGCGGATGTCGATCAGCAGGTTGAAGGTGCGGATGGTAAGTTAGACATCGCTAAATTGATGGATCTTCAACAGTTGCAGGATTTACTCAATGATTTTTGCAACTCTGTGGATATCGCTTCGGCCATTATTGATCTGGAGGGCAATATTCTTGCGGCGGCACGTTGGCAACAAGCTTGTACAGATTTTCATCGTAAGGATGAACGCAGTTGCGCACAGTGTATTGAAAGCGATACCCAGCTAGCCTTAAACCTGGAAGAGGGTAAGCCTTTTTCCATGTACCGTTGTAACAATGGCCTGACCGATTGTGCTGCGCCCATTACGATCCATGGGGAGCATATAGCAAACGTGTTTATTGGCCAGTTCCTGTTGCAGCCGGCAGATAAAAAGTACTTCACCATGCAGGCCGCTCAATATGATTACGATACCGATAGCTATCTAAAGGCGATCGATAAAGTACCGGTGATCACAGAAGATAAACTGCCTGGTATCCTTGGCTTCCTCTCCAAATTTGCGCAGATGTTGGCCAGTCTTTCCGTGGAGCGGCATCGTTCAGCCCAAGCTGAGAAGGCCATTGTCCAGCGTGCTGAGCAGATGCAAAAAGAACGGGTAGCTGCCATGAGCTTGGCGGAGGATGCTGAGCAGGCCAGAACTGAGATCCGGCAACACAAAGAGCAGTTGGAAGAGTTGGTTGAGGAGCGGACCACAGAGCTGGATAAAAGCCGTCAGCAGTTGCAGTCGATCTTGGATAACTCCCCAGCGTTAATCTATGCCAAAGATATGCAAGGTCGTTATTTTCTGGTGAATAAAATCTGGTCTTTGACCTTGGGCTTGCAGAGTGATGATGTGCTGGGCAAAACAGATTACGATCTGTTTTCCAAAGAGGCCGCAGATGGGTTTGTTGCCAATGATCAGCAAGCGTTGACCAGTGGGGAGGTGGTCCAGTCCGAGGAGCAAAACCCCCAGGATGATGGCATACACACCTATCTCTCCAATAAATTTGCTTTGATTGATGGAGAGGGACACCCATATGGCATTTGTGGGGTCTCGCAAGATATTACCTCGATCAAACAGATGACCGCGCAGCTGCAAGAAGCCAAAGAGGAGGCCGATGCTGCGAACCAGGCCAAAAGTGACTTTTTGGCCAATATGAGTCATGAAATCCGTACCCCGATGAATGCCATTATCGGGATGTCACACCTGGCTTTACAGACACAGTTAACCAGCCGTCAACGTAACTATATTCACAAAGTTCACCGATCTGCCGATGCTTTGTTGGGCATTATTAACGACATCTTGGACTTTTCTAAAATTGAAGCCGGCAAGTTAGATGTAGAGGCCATTGATTTCCACCTGGAAGATCTCTTTGATAATCTGGCCAATTTAGTGGGCTTAAAAGCTGAAGAAAAAGGGGTGGAACTGCTCTTTGATGTTGACCCTCATCTACCAACGGCGCTGGTGGGGGATCCGCTCCGCTTGGGGCAAATCCTCACCAATTTAGGCAATAACGCGGTTAAATTTACCACCACTGGTGAGATTGTTGTTTTTGCCCGCCTTAAAGAGGTTCAGGCCAACGGTGTGCTCCTCCATTTTGGGGTGCAGGATTCAGGGATTGGAATGACCCCTGAACAACAGGCCAAGCTCTTTAAATCCTTCAGCCAAGCTGATAGCTCAACAACCCGTAAGTATGGGGGGACTGGGTTGGGCTTGGTGATCTCTAAAAAACTAACAGAGATGATGTCTGGAGAAATTTGGGTTGAGAGTGAGCCAGGGCAGGGTAGCACCTTCCACTTTACAGCCCTGTTGCCTGTGCAGCAGAACCCTAAACCTCGCTTAACCGTTGATCGGGAGGCGCTGTCTGGATTACGGGTTTTGGTGGTGGATGACAATGCTAACTCCCGTGAAATTCTCTCCTCCATGGCGGTGACATTTGGGCTTGAGGTCGATGCCGCAGAGAGTGGTGCGGATGCCTTGCGGCGTATCGAAGAGGCTGACCAGGCCAATTTGACCTATGACTTGGCATTGATGGATTGGAAAATGCCCCGCTTGAATGGTGTTGAGACCGTCAAACGTATGCAGCAGAGCCATGCGGGAGAAACCCCAGCGGTTATTATGGTGACCGCCTATGGCCGGGATGAGGCACTGGCTGAAGCTGAACGTCACGCGGCTGAAATAAAGGCGGTTCTAACCAAGCCGGTGACAGCATCAACCTTATTGGATGCCATCGGTGAGTCCCTTGGCCGGGGGTTGGTGCGCCATGAAGGGGGAAGTGGAGAGAAAATTAACCATGCCCAACAGGAAGCGACCAAAGTAAAAGGGGCCAAGGTGCTGCTGGTTGAGGATAATGAGATTAATCAGGAGTTGGCGCTGGAGCTGTTGGCCAATGGAGGGGTGATTGCAGATGTGGCGGATAATGGGCAGATCTGCCTGGAGATGTTGGAACAATCAACCTACGACGGGGTGTTGATGGATCTGCAAATGCCCGTTATGGATGGTTTTACAGCTACCCGTGCCATACGGGAACAGGCCAAATATAAAGATCTTCCCGTGATTGCGATGACGGCTAACGCCATGGCTGGTGATCGGGAAAAGGTGTTGGCTGCTGGTATGAATGACCACATTGCCAAGCCGATTAATGTTAGAGATATGTTTGCCACCATGGCCAAGTGGATAACCCCGTCCGGTGTTGCCACCGCCATGCCAGAGGTTAAAGAACTTGCTCAAGGTGCCGCGCCGTTAGATCCTTTACCGGAACTGCCCGGTATTGACAGCCAGATCGGGCTAAATGTTGCCCAAGGCAACGAACGACTTTACCGGCGTTTGCTACAGAAGTTTGTTACCAATCAATCCGACTTTGAAGCAACTTTCCGGGCCGCTTGGCAAGCGGAGGATTTAGCGACAGCAACACGCCATGCCCATACCCTAAAGGGGGTTGCAGGTAATCTAGGGGCTACAGAGGTGCAGCAAGCTGCAAAATTATTAGAAACCGCTTGTATGGAAGATCCTGCAGGGATTGGCGCATCTTTGGACCATCTGTTACCGGTTTTAGAGCAGGTATTGGCGGGACTTGAGAACTTAAGCCTTGCACAAGCTGCCTCGACCCCAGCAACGCCATCTCTCGACTTGGCGCAGCTTAAGCCCTTGTTGGTGAGTATACGTGAAAAACTGGTGGATGATGACAGTGAAGCACTGGAAGATATGGACCAGTTAGAGCCTCTGGTAGCGGGCACGGCATTGGCAGATCTGTTAAAACAGGTAATAGAGCCTGTGCAAGAGTATGAATTTGAGCAGGCACTGGATGCTTTAGATACCTTTGAGCAGCATTTAAGTACAATGCCTGAAACAGGGCATTTATCTGATACCCTGGATTGGGCGCATATACAGACTCTGTTGAACCAGCTTCATGACATGTTGGAAGAGGATGATAGTGAAGCGGTAGAGTTGATGGAAACATTGGAACCACTATTGGCCCAGACCCCTTATGCAGAGGGGTTAGCGACCATGGTTGAGCTGGTCAATGGTTATGATTTTGAAGAGGCATTGGAAACTTTGGATCAATTACAGAAGAACCTGAATAGTCAGCAGAGGGGTGCATAATGTCCCGTCTCCTTTTGCTATTGGCACTGTTTTTATGGTCTCTGGCTGGCATGATTATGCCTGCTGTTGCCGCACAGAGTATCTCCTCGCTCACAGAACAGGAACGTACCTTCCTGAAGCAACATCCCACCGTTCGTGTCCATAACGAGCAGGGATGGATGCCTTTTAACTTCTATCGTGATGGTAAGCCACAAGGCTATACCATTGATTTGATGGATCTGTTGGCTGACAAGCTGGGGATTAAAATCGATTATGTCAGTGGCCCAAGTTGGAATGACTTTTTGGGCATGTTGGAACGTAAAGAGATCGATCTTATCGGTAACATGGTTCAAACCCCAGCACGTCAGGGTTTTGCAGAGTTTACCGACCCGGTTATTAAATATCCTCCTGTTATTATTGCGCGTTCAGGGAATAGTTTTCAAACCTTAGAAGAGCTTCAGGGCCTGACCGTCGCTATTGTTAAAGGCTATTGGTATGAAGAGGTTTTTCGTCGGCACTATCCTCAAATTCAACTGCTCTCTGTAAAAGATAATCTGGAGACCTTAAAAGCGGTGGCCTACGGTCAGGCTGATGCCACAGTGGGTACGGGGGCGGTGTTACAGCACATTTGGCTGGATAACGCCATTACCAACATCAGCATAACCGGCATTGCAGAGCTGCCGGGTAAAGAGAATTACTACAACCGAATTGGGGTGCGTAAGGATTGGCCTTTAATGGTCTCGATCCTGAATAAGGCGTTACAGGATGTCACGTACCAGGAGGAACTGCAGCTGCGTAAAAAGTGGCTAGGGGCCGCTGTTGCACACTCCGGTCTACAATTAACCGATGAAGAGCAGGCGTTTCTAAAAAACCACCCAACTCTAAGAGTCTCCAATGAGTTGGATTGGGCCCCCTACGACTTTTTTGCGGATGGCCGGGCCCAAGGGGTTTCGGTAGATATGCTGCGTCTGATGGAAAAAAAGCTGGGTGTTGACTTTGAGTTTGTACAGGCCCCATGGAACGATCTGCTGGAAAAGGTGAAGAATAAACAAATTGATATTATTCACCCGGTTGTACCCAATGAAGAACGTGAAGAATATCTGGAGTTTATTGACCGCTATTTGACGACCTACTTGGCTTTTGCTGTTCAAAAAGGCAAACCTCTGGTTACCCGACCACAAAACCTGTTTGGTAAACGGTTGGCTGTTATCCGAGGATATGCCTATCACGATGCATTTATTAAAAAATATCCTCAGGTCGAACCGGTTTATGTGGCATCCCCTTTAGAGGGGTTAAAAGCCGTTTCTTCTGGTCAGGCAGATGCAATTTTTGAGACCAGTGGTGTGCTTAGCTGGTTGATTGAGAAGAACTATTTGGCCAACGTGGTGATCGGTGGCAAACTCAGCGAAGAAGAGTTGCCCAGTACCCAGTTAAAGGTGGGGGTGCGTAAAGATTGGCCCATATTGGTGGGGCTTCTTCAAAAAGCGTTTGATGCGGTTGATGAAAAAGAAAAACGTGAGGTCTACACCTTTTGGTTTGGGCAAAGTACCAAAATGCGCCAATGGCAGGCGCCATTGAATAAGGAAGAGAAAGCATGGGTGAAGGCCAACCCTCGTATTCGTGTGCATAATGAAATGGATTGGCCACCCTTTAACTTCAACAATGATGGTATGCCTCAGGGTTACTCCATTGACTTTATGAACCTCTTAGCCAGAAAAGTTGGCTTACGGGTGGAGTATGTTTCTGGCCCCTCTTGGGGGGAGTTTATGGGGATGATGAAGCGTCATGAGCTGGATGTGATGCTCAACATTGTTAAAACTAAGGATCGGCAAAAATGGCTTTTGTATACCGACCCTTATGCAAATAATCCCAATGTGATCTTAAGCAAGCGGGATAAGCGCTATGTGACGTTAGAGGAGCTTGTTGGCAAGACGGTCGCCATACCTGCGGGCTTTTATTACGAAGAGATTTTAAAACGCCACTTTCCCAAGGTGAAGATTCTTCTGCGTAAAAATACCTTGGAGTGCATGAAGTCTGTCTCTTTTGGTGAAGCAGATGCTTCATTGGGGGAGCTGGCGGTTTTTAATTATCTGCTCTCTCGGCATATGCTGGGTAATTTAGTGGTCTCTGGTGAAGTAAAGGTTGGGGAGCCAGGTTTATCGTTACTGAACATCGCCACCCAAAAAGAGAACCCCATTTTGGCTTCGATTCTTCAAAAGGGGGTGCAAGCCATTGGGGTGGATGAGCGGGCTGAGATGCAGCGGAAATGGCTGGGGCAAGCACGTAAAGCGGCAACGACCCAGCAGGTTGCTGTCGAGGGCAAAGATGCATGGTGGATGATGGTCACAGCGATCATTGTCTTTCTGGTGATGTTACTTGGTGCTTTGTTGGCACCACGTTTATTTAGTGATGAGACGGTTGCCCGTCATTTTGGCTCCCCACTATTCCGTATGGTGGCTTTGGGGGCGATCTCTCTACTTGTTGTCATGGTGGTCTCTCTGGTTTGGTTTACACTGACACAAAGCAAGAAAAATACACTGGAGAATGTCCAAAGAGATCTAAAAGTAGTTTTGCAAAATACCATGGAGCGGTTGGATTTTTGGGTAGAAGAGCGTACGGGCTATTTGACCCAAGTGGGGCGGGATGCTCAGTTAGTTGCCATTACGGAGCGGTTATTACGGGTTCCTGTTACAGCATCTGCTTTAGCCAAAGATCAAGCCCAACAAGATGCCCGTGATTTTTTTGCCAAACGTGAGGATGAGTTTGGCCGTATTGGTTTCTTTATCATTAGCCCGCAGAATATCAGTATTGGCTCTCGCCGAGATACAAACCTTGGGACATTCAATTTAATTGCTGAGCAAAAACCTGAACTTTTGGCGCGGGTCTTTGATGGAGAGTCTGTCTTTATTCCCCCCATCCGTTCGGATGTTGTGCTTAAAAAAGAGCAGGAGAAGGCTAAGAAAAAACCCCTGACTATGTTCTTTGCGGTGCCCATTCGAAATTCAGAAGGGCAGGTCATCGCGGCTTTAACCCAACGTTTGTTACCGGAGGGGCGCCTTTCCCATATTATGCGGGCCGGACGTTTGGGGGATTCTGGTGAGAGCTATCTAATTGACCGAGAAGGCCATATGGTCACAGAGAGCCGGTTTAAGGAGGTTCTGGAAGGGTTAAAGCTGATTACAACGGAGAATAACGTCTCTTCACAGCTTCAAATTCGTGATCCAGGTGTTGATTTAACCCAAAATGCTCAACCGACTAAAGCGATCGAAGAGCGCCCTTTAACCTATATGGCGTCCTCTCTTATCAAGATGGGTCAAGAGATGATTCATCAAGGGTATGAAGAACATGGGACGCTGACAACCCATATGCAAGGGTACCGGGATTACCGGGGCGTACCGGTTTTTGGAGCATGGAGTTGGGATGGTCACTTAGGTATGGGGGCCACCACAGAGATTGATGTAGAAGAAGCGTTGGAAAGCTTTTTTAGCCTACGACAAAATTTATTGATCATTACCGGGATGACGCTGTTATTGGCTGTGGCCTCCACCTTGCTGATGGTGATGTTGGGAGAAAAAGCGACCCGTACCATGCGCCAAGCCCGTGAAGAGCTTGAACAGCGGGTAGCCGAACGGACAGAACGGTTAAGCAGCATTATCAATACCGCGGTAGATGGCATTATTATGATTGGTGAACGGGGTATTGTTCACGAGTTTAGCCCTGCTGCTGAGCGTATGTTTGGTTATAGCCGTGATGAAATGATGGGGCAAAATATCAAACAGATTATGCCAGAACCTGATCGAAGTTCTCATGATGGCTACTTGGATCGCTACCTCACCACTGGGGTTGCACGCCTGCTGAATAAGCTTAGAGAGGTTAAAGGGCAGCATAAAGATGGCACGACCTTTACCATGGACCTTTCTGTGGCGGAGACATTTATTGGGGGAGAGCGTTTCTTCACCGGGATCGTACGGGATATTACCGAACGTAAACTTTCAGAAGCTGCCTTAAAAGAGAGCCAAGAGCGCTTTGAACTGGCCATTCGTGGTAGTGGGGATGCATTGTGGGAGTTTGATGTTGCCACACAGGTGAACTGGTTCTCTCCCCGTTTTGTAGAGCTGCTTGGTTATGAGCAAGATACCTTGGCGCACAGTATTGAGACATGGCAGGCGCATATTCACCCAGAAGATAAAGAGGCGGCTATTGTCGCGTTTAGGGATCATCTTGAGCGGGATGTTCCTTATGACATCGAGTACCGTATGCGGACACAAGCGGGTGATTATCGCTGGTTCCGCTCCCGGGCAAAATCTTTGCGGGATGAGTTGGGTAAAGCTTATCGAACCAGTGGCTCCATTAGTGATATTACCGAACGTAAAGAGGCTGAAGATGATGTCGCCGCCAGTCAAGAACGGCTAGAGCTGGCTTTAAAAGGGGGCAGTCTGGGGTTCTGGGATGTTGATTTCCGTACCGGTATGACGGTGGTTAATGATCGCTATAAAGAGATTTTTTGCCTGCCCATGGACGAACCCATCCCCATGACACGGGATCGCTGGTTCCGTACCATCCATCCGGATGATCTGGATCTGGTGACGAAGGCAGGCTTGGATTATAAAGATGGTATAACCACCAGTTATGAGGTGGAGCATCGCATCCGTACTGAGGATAACACAGAGAAATGGGTTATCTCTAAAGGGAGCATCGTGCAGTGGGATGCTGATAATAATCCCATACGTATGGTTGGCACGGTTCAGGATATTTCAGAGCGTAAACAGGCTGAAATTGAAATTGCCAGATCCAACCGTGATCTGAATACACTCAGTCGTAGTAACGAGGCTGTGTTACAGGCCAAATCAGAAGCAGAGTTACTTCATAAAGTCTGTCAGATCATTGTTGAGGTTAATGAAAAATCAATGGTTTGGATGGGTATGGCAGAGAGTAACCCGGATAAATCCATCTCTATTTCTGCCGTGTACGGTGCCCACACCGACTATTTAAGTCGAAGTCAATTTAGCTGGGATGATAAGAACCAGTTTGGCTTGGGTCCGGCGGGTATGACCATTCGGACCAACAAACCTGCACTGGTCAAAGATGTCCAGCATGATCCCCGTTTTGCACCTTGGCGGGAGAATGCCATTAAACGGGGCTTTAAATCAGTATTAGGGGTGCCTTTAGGCCCTAAGGATCACGCTTTTGGCTGTGTGGTGATCTATTCTGAGCAGGCTGATGGTTTTGATCTGGCCAATATCGAAGCCTTGGAACGTTTGTCTGACAATATCTCCCACGGTGTCATCGCACTACGCTCTGAAGAGGCACGTAAAGAGGCGGAGAATACACTGCGCTTTACCCAGTATGCGGTTGACCATGCTGCAGAAGCGGCCTTTTGGATACGGGCTGAAGATGCAGGCTTTGAGTATGTTAACGATACCGCGTGCCATATGTTGGGCTATACGCGTGAAGAGTTGATCGCGTTGACTGTTACCGATATTGATCCCCTGATGCGTCAAGAGATGTGGCCACAGATGGTCGAGCGCTTCCGCCAACAGGAGGTGGTGACGCTGGAGTCTGAGCATATTACGCGCACTGGCCGGAAGTTCCCTATGGAGATCGTGGGCTCTTTAACCGAGTTCCAGGGGCGGGAAATTATCATTACCTTCACACGGGACATTAGTGAACGGAAAGAGGCAGAAGCGGCCTTAAAGCGGGCTAAGGATGCGGCGGAAGCGGCAACCCAGGCAAAAAGTGACTTCTTGGCCAACATGTCCCATGAAATTCGCACACCGATGAATGCCATTATCGGTATGTCCCATCTTGCGTTGCAAACGGAACTGAGTAGTCGTCAGCGCAACTATATCCAAAAAGTTCACCGTTCTGCGGAGTCTTTATTAGGTATCATTAATGATATCCTCGACTTCTCTAAAATTGAAGCCGGCAAGATGGATATGGAGAATGCCGAGTTCCACTTGGAGGATGTCTTTGACAACCTGGCAAACCTGGTTGGTCTAAAAGCGGAAGAGAAAGGGGTTGAGCTTCTTTTTGATGCCAGTACGGATATGCCAACCGCCCTGATCGGCGATCCTCTGCGTTTGGGGCAGGTGTTGATTAATCTGGGTAACAACGCGGTTAAGTTCACCAGTGAAGGTGAAATTATTATTCGTGTTCGTCAAATTGAGTCCGGTGAACAAGGTGTAAAACTGCACTTTGCCGTCGAGGATACCGGCATTGGTATGACCCCTGAACAGCAGGCTAAGCTGTTTAAATCCTTTAGTCAGGCCGATACCTCGACCACCCGTAAATATGGTGGCACTGGCCTGGGTTTAGCCATTTCCAAAAAGCTTTCTGAGTTGATGGGGGGGGATATCTGGGTAGAGAGTGAGCAGGGTAAGGGGAGTATCTTCCAATTCACCTCATGGTTTGGTGTGCAAAAGGATCCAAAACCCAGGTATCAAGTGGATCGGCAAGCGATTCTTGGATTACGTATTTTGGTGGTGGATGATAATACCTCTGCCCGTGAAATCCTGTCAGATATGGCCCGTAGTTTTGGGCTGGAGGTTGATCTGGCCAAAGATGGCCGTGAAGCTTTGCAGTATGTCATTAATGCCCAAGAGCAGTCTTTACCTTATGATCTGGTCTTAACGGATTGGCAAATGCCCGAGCTGAGCGGCATTGCTTTGGTTAAGCAGATGCATCAAGCCGATTTGACAGATATTCCAGCCGCGATCATGGTCACAGCCTATGGCCGAGAGCAGGCCTTGAGTGAAGCAGAAAGAGAAGGGGCAGATATTCGTTCGGTGCTGACCAAGCCGGTAACCGCCTCCACGTTACTGGATGCCTTAGCTGAGTCTTTAGGGCATGGTTTGGTGGTACGCAGCGAAGGTCGTAAAGATCAACACTATTCCGGGGAGCAGGAAGCCGCCAAGGTGCGGGGGGCCAAGGTACTTCTGGTTGAAGATAATGAAATCAATCAGGAGCTTGCTATGGAGCTTTTGGCCAACGGTGGTGTGGTCGCTGATCTGGCAAATAATGGCCAGGAGGCCTTAGACTTGATCGCCAGCCACCCCTATGATGGGGTGTTGATGGATTTGCAAATGCCGGTGATGGATGGCTTTACAGCAGCCAAAGAGATCAGAAAGCAGGAGATCTATAACGCTCTACCCATTATCGCCATGACGGCCAATGCCATGGCAGAAGATCGCGAAAAAGTATTGGCTGTGGGGATGAATGATCATATCGCCAAGCCAATTAATGTGCGGAATATGTTTGCCACCATGGCAAAATGGATTAAACCCTCGGGCTTGGTCGATGGGGAAGCGAAGGGTGTGGAAAATGATGCAGAACCGGTCATACCACTCCCTGAATTAGCAGGTATTGATACCAAAGCGGGTTTGGCAACCACACAGGATAACCATAAACTTTACCGGCGCTTGTTGGCTAAGTTCTTGGATAAACAGGCTGACTTTGAGGCAAACTTTAAACAGGCCTTAAGCAGTGAAGACCCTGTTGCAGCAACGCGTGAAGCGCATACTTTAAAAGGGGTTGCAGGTAATTTGGGTGCCTTTGGTGTTCAGCAAGCCGCTAAAAAGTTGGAAAACGCGTGTGATGAGAACCAGGATGAAACCACGCTCTTGGAGCTTTTACAGGATGTTATATCAGAACTAACACCTGTTTTGGCGGGTTTGCAGGCTATGCATCAGGCGATGGATCAACAGCCTGTCACGCAATCCTCAATCGATCCGGCAACCTTGAAGAAGATGGTGGCACAAATTAGGGAAAAGCTGGAAGATGATGACAGTGAGGCGTTAGATGATCTGGATGAGTTGGAGCCTCTCGTTGCAGGCACCCCCTTGCAAGCGGCATTAATGGCCGTTGCTGATGAAGTACGTGGTTATGATTTTGAGCAAGCTTTGATAGCGTTGGGCCGTTTAGAGACAGGCGTTTTGGCTAAGTCAACGGCACCCAATAACCATGTTGCATCCATTGATCTGGAAAAAGTGGGACCTCTACTAGACAAGTTGTCTGGGTTGTTAGAGGATGATGATACGGAAGCGGCGGACTTGGTTGAACAACTGATCCCGCTACTCAAAGGATCTGAGTCTGCTCAGACCTTAGCGGGGATCGAAGATCTAATAAGTGATTATGCTTTTGAAGAAGCTGTTGAGCTGGTTATTAAAATTAACCAGCAACTGGACCGATAGTGGGATCGTGAGAGGTGGGTTATGGTGGAAAAAAGTGAAAAGCCGGTCATCTTGGTGGTGGATGATACCCCTGAAAACCTAGATGTGTTAGGCGGGATCCTGCGGAAAAATTATAAGGTTAAAGCGGCCCTTAATGGTGAAAAAGCGCTACGTATTGCCAGTGGCGATGTTAAGCCGGATATGATCCTGCTGGATGTCATGATGCCCGGTATGGATGGCTATGAGGTGTAGGTGTGTGAACACCTTAAAAAAAATCCAGCGACAGCCAGTATACCTGTGATTTTTATTACCGCTAAAACGCAAATGGAAGATGAGAAAAAAGGGTTGGAGTTGGGGGCTGTTGATTACATCACCAAACCCATTAGTCCACCTATTGTCGAAATTCGGGTACGTACCCACTTGGCGTTGTATGACCAGCAGCGTGAGCTGGAGCGTATGGTAAAAAACCGTACCAAAGAGCTGCTGGATACCCGTTTGGAGATTATTCGTCGCTTGGGCCGGGCGGCTGAGTTTAAAGATAATGAAACCGGTATGCATGTTATTCGTATGAGTCACTACACACGCTTAATGGCAGACTCCTTGAACATCTCAGATGCATGGACTGATTTGGTTTTTAATGCTGCTCCTATGCACGATATCGGTAAAATTGGTATTCCAGATAAAGTCCTCCTTAAACCAGGAAAGCTGGATGATGAGGAGTGGGCGATCATGCGCCGACATCCTGAGTATGGTGCTGCAATCATTGGTGAACATGACTCTGAGTTGATGAATATGTCTAAAGAGATCTCCTTGAGTCACCATGAAAAGTGGGATGGTACAGGGTACCCCAAAGGTATTAAGGGGGAGGATATCTCCTTAGCTGGGCGTATTGTCGCCATTGCAGATGTGTTTGATGCCCTGACTTCAGAGCGACCCTATAAAAAGGCTTGGTCGGTTGAAAAAGCGGTGCAGATTATTGATGAAGGGGCAGGTAGTCACTTTGACCCCAGTTTAACCCCGGTATTTCATGAAGTGCTGCCGGAGGTGTTGGAGATCAAAGAGCGCTATGCCGACCATCCAGAACAGTTGTTAGATGCCCAAACCTGACCGCTGATCTTAAAAGCTGTGTGTTTTGCGAAGGAGCGGCTTGTCTGCTCCTTTGTGCTGTGTAGTCGGGGAGTGATTAATCCTCGTTCGGTTTTCTTTGGTGTGCATGAAACTTGCATTTCATTGGATTGGCCTAAAGCTATGGAGAGGTCGGTTTGGTCCGTAGGTTAAGGTCATCAGGGTAGGGGTCCATTTGTCAGGGCTTCTTAAATCATGCGTCCACACTGGCGATGATGGGATGGTTTGTAGGGCTGACTGCATTTATATGGATGCTAAAAGGCCCAGTCACCCTTTTCCCAACACGCTTTTTTGTGTTCTTTACCCAGTAATGGTTGGGCAGATTCTATGAAAGACAGAGAACAATCCTCCACGTTACGTCCAGATATGCCCCTATTAGGTAGTGCGGTTAATCCCCCGCCCATGCCGATGGAACGTGGAGACGAAGATAACAATATGCTCAATGTGGGTAAGTTGTTATCGATCTCGTTGCGCAGAAAGTGGCAGATCATCTTTGTGACCATTGTGGTGGCGCTACCGATGATCATGAATGTCTACTCTGAAGCGCCTAGGTATCGAGCAACGGCCACATTGCTGTTAGAAAAGAACAGTACCAAGCTGATTTCTATTGAAGACCTGTACGGTGTTGACAGCTCGGGTCGAGACTATTTTGCGACCCAGTTACAGTTGATCAAAAGCCGTAAACTGGCCCGTGAAGTGGTAAAACGGGAACGTTTGGATATGACGCCGGAGTTTAACGCGCGTCTGCGTGTCGAGGAAAAAGAGTCCATTTTAACCAAGTGGATCCCCAAAACTTGGCGTACCTACCTGCCGATGAAGCTGGAGTCCAAACCTGACGGGCCCGTTGAGCGAGCGATGCGCCATGAGCCGCTTGATGAAAATGGACTGAACCAGATTGCGTCTGCTGTCAAAGGGGGTATCCAAACCTCCATGGTGGGGCGTAGTCAGCTTATCAATATTTCCTTTGCCTCAACCAACCCTCAACTGGCGGCACGCATCGCCAACAGTGTGGCACGCTCATATATTGATCAACAGTTGGAGTCTCGGCTGCTGATCACCCAGCATGCGGCCAATTGGTTGACCAAGCGTTTGGAAGGGTTGAGAGAACAGTTAGAAACTTCAGAAAAAGAGCTGCAGCTCTATCAAGAAGTAACTGGCCTGGTGGGGTCTGAGGACCAACAACAGCGTTACTCTTTGCAACAGATTGAGTCTGTGCAAACGGAGCAGATGCAGATTAGTAGTCGTAAACGTGAAGCTAAGGCCAATTTGGCTGAAATGCAGGCTTCCATCCGTCGGTATAAAGGTCAACTACACCAAGTAAGTATGCCTGGCTCAGATCTGTATAAAGAGTTGAAAAGAGAACAGAGCCTGGTTGAACGGAGTATGGTGGAGTTATCAGAGCGCTACGGTTCTAAACACCCACGTATGATCCGTACACGCAAAGAGTTGGCTCAAATTCATAAAAAAGTGGCCGAAGAGGTGCGCGGGGCGATTGGGGTCTTAGAGCAACAATACCGTACGTTGGAACGGGAGGACCGATCCTTAGTTGAGAGGCTGGAGGGCATGAAAAAAGGGATGCGCTCCAATAAGAAAAAAGCATTTCAGCTCAATAAACTGGAACGGGAAGTCGCCGCAAACCGACAGCTCTATGATCTTTTTCTCCGTCGATTTAAAGAGACCGACGTGAGTGAGGGCATGCAGACAGCCAATGCCCGTATTGTTGAAGAGGCGCAAGTTCCAGGTAGAAGCTTCTTACCCTCTAAAAAATTCAAAATTCTTAAGGCATTGCTCATTGGTGGCCTGCTGGGGTTGATGTTGGCCTTTGGTCTGGAGTTTATGGACCATACCTATAAAACCCCGGATCAGTTGGAGGCAGACAGTAAGGTTAGAGTGTTTGCCCTATTACCCTTGCTCAAATTAAGAAATAAAAAAGAACAACCGGAAGAGATGCTTATCCGGCATCCCAAATCAAACTACTCTGAAGCGATCCGAAGTTTACGAACATCGGTGCTTTTTTCGGATATTGATAACTCCCATCAGATCATCACAGTGACCTCTTCCATTCCAGAAGAGGGTAAGACCACGGTTGCCATTAATATGGCTCAGGCTTTTAGCCAAGCTGGCGATCGTACCCTGTTGATCGAGGCAGACTTGCGTCGTCCGCGCTTGCGTAAAGTGTTTGGGATTAGTGAAACCCAAGGGGTTACCGCCTTTTTGAATGAGTTGGTGGAGCAGACGGCACACGGTATTCAGGAAGATCGTAGAGGGCAGGTACAGGATCTAGAGCCCAAACCACAGGCTAGCACCAAACAGCCCAATGTTCAGGGTGAAGGTAAAATTGAACCGCTTATGGATTGGGATGATGGTGTTGAGAAGAAAGTACAACTCGACAGTCTTCCGCCCTCTTTCTCAACACCACGTAAGGCGTTAGAGGTTTCAGAAAACAGACGAGATCAGAAGGAAAGTGGTTCTTTAAATGAGCAATCGATTTATTCACTATTGGCACAGATTGTAGAGAGTGAAAGTGGATTGCATGTTATGACCAGTGGTCCGACACCCGCATTCCCCAGTGAAATTCTCTCATCAGAACGTTGGAAAGAGATGCTCACAGAGCTATCTCGCCGCTATGATCGTATTATCATTGATGCGCCGCCATCCTTAATTGTGACCGATGCTCAAATCTTGGGTAAACAGTCGGATGCTGTGGTATTTGTTGTCAAAGCAAGCCGGGCCAATAAAGGTACGGTGCTCAATGCCATTAAACGGTTGCAGCACAGCCAGATTAACGTGGTGGGTTGTGTCTTTAACTCTGTGGATATGAAGCGACTCTCCTACTATGGCAGCTCCTATCGCTATGGGTACGGGTACGGGTATGGGTATGGCTATGGGTACGGTTATGGTACCCGTAATAGTTATACCGCTTATGGTTATGGGGATGATAAAGGGCGCTAGTCATCCATGCGATGATCTGAATGTGGCCGATATACCATAACCCTTTGTTGTGATGGTATGGGCGCTTGGTAAAACCGTTTGTACTTTGTTGACGATGAATAGGTTGGTTACGTGTCGGAAAAATCTTCAAGGCATTCAAGACGTTCGCGTAAACGCCGTCAACGTAAGCGCGTACCTCTTTCAGGTTTTCGTACCGTCGTGGTGCTGGCTGGCGCGCTGTTTTTTTTATGGTTACTGAACCAAACCATCCATGCGGGTATGGCCACGCTGTTTGTCTATCTCAGTGACCAGATTACCGAAAAAGAGCTGCCCTTTGCGCAAGAGCGGGATGATAAATATAAGATCTATAAAGACGCGCTCTACATGTTAGAGCGGGCAGACAGTTGGCAATCTGGTAATCCAGACTACCTATTTAAAATGGGAACCCATCATATCCGGCTTGCGGCACTAGCGGGTGAACAGAAGCGCCGTAAAGCCCACTACCGGAACAGTATAGAGCTCTATAAACAGATTACCTTAATCCGCCCGTCCTGGGGGTATCCCTGGATTAATCAGGCCTTAGCTAAGCATCGGTTAGGTCAGGATATCCGTATGATTGAAAAAGATATGGAGCGGGCTAATATCTTTGCGCCTTTAGAGCCGGGTGTTCAATTAGGGGTTATCCGGTTGGGCTACCGTATTTGGGACCAGCTGTCCAGTGAAATGCGCCATCAAGTCCAGGCCAGTAGTGACCGTCTATTTGCAAAACCTCTACATAGAACTGAGCTACTAACAGCAGCAAGGTCAACACAGCGGTGGGATGAGTTGGAACGTCTAACCCGTGGCGATCCTGACTTACAGCGTCATTGGCTAAGATAGCAACCGCTTAATGGGCTCTGGTAAGTATGATGATGAAAGGGTCGTAGGTTCGTGAGTGAATCCATGGATGAGAATAGAGCTGTGACGGAAAAAGATCGTGAAACCGATGATCTGCCGGATCTTTATCGTGACTCGCATGATGAAAAGAGCCGTAACCGCTGGCTTTTTGTTGCTTTTTTAGGTCTCTTGTTCTGGGCGCCCATTCCACTGGGTAGTAACCGTCCCTGGTCTCTTTCTTTACTTGAATCTTCAATCTTTTTATTGCTGTTTTTGTGGATTATTCAACAGTGGCGTTCTGGTGTGCTTCTTCCGGCTATTTTTGATCGGGAAGGGCCGTGGCTTACCCTGTTTCTGGGGTGGAGTGTTGTTCCACTATGGGGGATGGTGCCATTGCATGAGCGGTTGGTCTCCTTTTTTGCTCCAGGTGGGGTAGAGCTGAGACGTTTTGCCAACCTGCCCATTGAGGGACCTTTGGTCATTGATCCTTATCTGGCTTGGAACAGTTGGTTAGGCTGGATGGCGTGGTTGGGGGCTTTTTGGCTTGTCCTGGTTTTAGTCAACAGCCGATCACGCGTCAAGTGGGTGATGTTAACCCTTTTTGCTTCGGGTATTTTTCAAACCATTTTTGGTTTTATAAGCTTGCATGACGATGGTTACCTTGTCTTATGGTTACAAGAGCTGATAACACGAGAAAAGCAAAATTTTTTAACAGGTACCTATGTTAACCGGAACCATTTTGCGGGTTATTTAGAGATCACCATAGCCGTTGGGCTGGGGTTATCCATTGCTTGGATGCGTCATGTGAAGGATATGGGGCAGAGCTTTCAGGATAAGTTTCAGGCATTGCTCAATGAACTAAGCAGTTACCGTGGTCTCATCTTAGGCCTGACCATGCTTATGATGTTCGGAATGATCATGAGTCTCTCTCGTGGCGGTAACCTTGCGCTGTTTCTTGCTTTGGCCTTGGTTGTTTTACTGACCTTTTTTAGGCGCTACCGATCCAAACGCGAACGACGCCTGTTTATACCGCTTCTGATCATCGCGTTGGTGGGGGGCGCTTGGTTTAATTTAGAGAAATTAACGGGACGCCTCATTAATATTCAGGAAAAAGAGCTGGCCCGCTTTATTGTTTATGATGCGGTGCAGGAGAAGATTAAAGATTATCCGCTGCTTGGTAGTGGTGGGGGGTCTTTTAGTGTTATCTTTCCGCTGTATCGTCCTGAGAGTATAAAGAAATTTTATAATCATGTGCATAATGATCACTTAGAGTTTTTAAGTGACTATGGCATTGTTGGATATGTTTTATGGATCAGTGGTATTGCACTGTTGTGGGGCCGTATTGCGCGTGCGTTTATTAAACGACAGGATCCCTTTGTGCGGGGTGTGCTTTTTGCCTCACTGGTTTCAACGTTAGCGCTGTTGATCCATGGATTAGTTGATTTTAATCTACAGATACCTGCCAATATCTTTACCTTCTACATCATGTTTGGCCTGGGGGTGGTGGCGGCCCATTTACCGCATAAAGAGGGAGGGCGCTCCAAGTCTAGGCGATCTAAGAGCAAGAGCTATCCCAGTATTACCCCCTCTGACTCCGTATGATGTTGACCGATGACCCCTGGCTGTATGGGGTACGGTTTTTTGTTCATGTCTGTCTTTAAACCACGGGGCGGTAGGTATGGCGCGCTTGATCTTTGTAAATCGATTTTTTGCCCCAGATCATTCTGCAACCAGCCAACTGTTGACCGATCTGAGCCGTTATCTGGCTCAGCAGGGGCAAACTGTCCATATTATTACCAGTCGACAACGTTATGAGGGGGGGGCGCCTCTTGTCGCTTACGAACAGGTCGATGGTGTTGAGGTACATCGTGTATTCGGTTTTCGTTTTGGGCGGCGCCATCTTTTGGGACGTGGGTTGGATTATCTGAGCTTTTACCTCTTTGCCGCATGGAAATTACTGTGGCTTGCGGGGCGCCATGATTGTGTTGTTGCCAAAACAGACCCCCCCTTAATTTCAGTGATCGTTACCCTTGTCTCTTTTTTAAAAGGGTTTCGTGTTATCAACTGGGTTCAAGATTTATTCCCCGAAGTCGCTGTTTATCTGCTCCCTAAACTTCCTTGGTCAGGGTTGCAAACCCCTTTGCAGTGGATCCGAAACGCTTCCTTAAAACATGCGTATTCAAATGTTGTAATTAGTAAAGCTATGAAACAGCGCCTACAGCAAGAGGGGGTTGCTTCAAGCAAACTGCATCTCATCTATAACTGGTCGATCACGCCTGTTATCGATGTTGCTGATGATCAGCCCAACCCCTATCGGGAACAGTGGGCTTTAGAACATCGTTTTGTCCTCGCCTATTCGGGCAATATGGGTCGGGCTCATCTGTTTGATGCGTTGGCAGAGGTGGTAGAGAAAACAGCGGGTCAAACTCGGATACAATGGCTTTTTATTGGGGGGGGGCCTAAGCGTGAAGCGCTTTTTCAAAGGCTCTCCGACCTGCAAGGGGATACGGTTCAGTTTCAGCCGTACCAGTCACAGGAAAATCTCAACCAAACATTAAAAGTCGCAGACCTGCATTTGGTATCGCTTACCCCAGAAATGGAAGGATTGATCTTCCCTAGTAAGCTCTGTGGCATCCTTCAGGCAGGGCGCGGTGTCATTTTTATTGGTGATCCTAAAAGCGAGATGGCGCAACTGATTTTAGCCTATCAGTGTGGGTTAGTTTTTCACCCAAATGATGCAGAAAATTTATATCGCGCTGTAGTTGAGTTGAGTCAAGATATTGATTTATGTGAAGAAATGGGTAGGCGCGCCTTGGTGTTAAGCCAAGAGCTTTTTGCGAGGGAGGAGATGCTGAAAACCTGGGAATCTTTGATCTCTATAAAATAATATACTGCTAAGATCTTAAAATAAAAGTGCTTTTGCAGTGATTTAACTAATTTTATAGAGGGAAATTAAGTCATGTTGTGTTACTTTGCTGGATGGATTTTCATAAAAATTGTGACGATAGAAGAGGGATAAAATGGACTGGTTTCGGCAATTAACGTTAGGGATGAGGCTGGGTATCTTAACCACAGTATTGGTCTTGGCGCTGATTCTGGTAGGGGGGACGTACGATCTGGCCGTGCAAGATCAACATGATGCTATCGAAGTTATGGATCGTTACGCTGAGATGGATCATATTGGCATGTTGATCAACAGTTGCATGCTGCAAGCCCGTCGCTCTGAAAAAGATTTTTTGTTACGTAAAAATACCAAATATCAAGGCCGCGTGGCCAAGCAGGTTGCGTGTGTTAAAAAGCATAGTACAAACCTTGCAAAACTGGCTAAAAGCCTTGATGAAGCAGGCATTGTTAACATTGCGGGTCAGGTTCAAACAGCGATTGATGCTTATCATGCGACCTTTGAACAGGTGATCGCTGGTTGGCAGCGCAAAGGTTTGAATGAGAAGCAGGGCCTACAAGGGACATTCCGACAAGCTGCGCATGATCTAGAGACTATGTTGTCAGATTATGATTCGGCTCAGATCTGGATTGACCTTCTCTCTATGCGCCGCCGCGAAAAGGACTATGTCGTCCGTGGGTTAGATAAATATGTTGGAAAATGGGATAAGGATTATGCCTCCTATAAACAACATGTTGAAAAATCCTCTCTTTCCGATGCCATTAAAAAAACGCTTATAGACTCTGGCACAGCCTATCAACAAGCTGTCGTTGCCTATGTGACCCGTCGCCAAAGTGGTACCATTCCTGAAGTTAATGAACCCATTTATAAAAATATGAGTAAAATGGCCGGTATCATCGGCAAGCAACTCACCAAGTACTATATTCAAAACGTTTGGAAGCATTATTTAATGA